>NZ_JASCOY010000013.1:0-93439 GCF_029960075.1 Pseudomonas sp. PS02290 | reverse complement strand
CTGCAGGGTTTCGAACCAGAAGGCGTTGATCACTTCGCACGCCTCCCGCATATACCCCTGACCTCGCCATTGCGGCGCCAGCCAGAAACCCCGGTGGTTCTCGGGCTGATCGTGCAGGCTGATGCAGCCGATTACGCGCTCGGGTTTTGAAGTCAGGCGCAGGGTCCAGTGCCATTCGCGCCCCTCTGCCATGGCAGGAAGCGCGACGTCGCGGAGGTAGGTCAGCGCGCCGTCGTCGGGATAGGGCCATGGCACATGGCTGTCCAGATACCGGACCACGTCCCACCGGGGAAACAGCTGTTGAATCACGGGTGCATCGGTTAACCGCAGTGGGGCGAGTGTCAGTCGGGGAGTCTGGAGCGTGGGGCTTTCCATGCGGTTTTTTCCATGCAAGCAGTACGGCGACATTGATGCCATATACAGTGGACAGAGAACAAGTGTCTCGAGACTGGCTCTCGGACTTTGTTGATCTTCGGCTTCTGGTATCTGCGGTTGCCCCACTGGCAACCACTGCGAAAGTCGATGCGAGCGTATGGCACGCGATCAGATCGAACTCCTGGGAAGCAGCCCCGGTCAGAGCATGACGGATGCACCGTCACCCCTTATTCAATCAGCGGCACTCGTTTGCCCAAGGATCTGATCATGCTCGGAAAGAAATTCCTCCCTCATCTGCTGTTCACCGCAGTATGCGCAGTCAGCAGCTTTTCCTACGCTGCCGAACAGCCAAGCGTGACGATGGATCGCCCGGGCGCAGGGGTTAAGGAAATGAAGGAAGGCGACAACGTCCCTGATCAATACCAACGTCCCAGCCTGGCGCTTAAAGACTGGAAAGCACGTCACCTGAGCGCGCCGGATGAAAATCAACAGTGGGTGGAGATCAAGGGCAAGTACCTGTTGGTTGATATTCCGACGGGCACGATCAAACAGATGGTGCCCAAGGGCAAGGCGCATAAATAACGCCATTGGCCGAGACCTCATTCGCCAGCCAATGAATGATGGCGTGACGTCTGACGCCTTCCCGGCTAAAGCCGGTCCTACATTTGGGTACGTAGCCAATCCCACTGGATGCACGCGGTGCTTTTTAGTGGGACCGGCTTTGGCCGGGAAGAAGCTCATCCGATGCCCTCAATGGTAAATCTCCATCAAGATAAAATTCATCCAGTTGAGGCGGTGGTATGCGGGTACCGGACAGCATGGCGTGAACCTGTCCACGGTGGTGAATCTGGTGCTGGAACAGATGTAGCAACAGGCAATCCACTCGTTCCGGAATAATGCCCGTCGCCCGCACTACACCCGCTCGTCGACCAAGCGCGTGCTCATCCAGACCTTCGCAATAGGTAACAAGTCGGCCGTCTGCCTCGGTTTGGAACCGGACGATTTCCTGCAGCGACAGATGCTCGGGCAGCTCCTTTCGTTGACCTTCGAGATCAAACGTCAGCGCGGCCAGGTAGAACTGATCGACATCCAGTATGTGCCGCAGCGTCAGCGCAATTGAGGGAAAAAAACCTGTTCGCGGCGCCAGGTATTCTTCATTGCTCAACCCCAGGCATGCCGAGAGCAGGCGCCGGTTCGACCATCGATTATTGTGTGCCTGCGCCAGATAGCTGTTCATCGGTAGGCCTTGGGTGGATAGCTGGAATGAATGTAATGAATTCAGGGATGTCCCGTCACCCGGCGTTTCACTCCCGCGACTGGATGGCGCACCGAAAAGTGCCACGCAAACCCATACAGCCCATCCGACGAAAGCCTTCGAACCGGCACTAACAATCCGGAACTCTGCCGGTCCAACCTGTTCCCCGAGCCGGTTGCAACAACCGGTTCACAGGTCGTCAGTTTTCCAGGCAGGAGCAGCGCATGAGCATCACCCCCACTTTCGATATCCGCAATTACGGCGCCAAGGGCGACTCCGTCACTGACGATACCGTCGCCATCCAGAAGGCAATTGATGCCGCAAGCGCTGCGGGTGGGGGCAAGGTTTACATCCCTGGCGGCACCTGGCTTGTGTCGGACAGCGACGGTTCGGGCAACGCCCTGGCGCTGAAAAGCAACGTCACCCTCACCGGGGAGGGCGCAGGTGACAGCGTGCTCAAGCTGGCCGATGTCGCCGGATCAAATACCCACTCGCTGTTGGGCGTGGTAGCAGGCAGCAGCGTGCGAGACGCGACCGTCAGCAATCTCTCGCTGGATGGCAATCAGGTCAGCGGCAGCGGGCAGGTCAGTGGCTGGTCTCAGTCGGGGGCGAGCAGTACCAATCTGTTGATCGACGGCGTCACCGCGACGAACTTCAGCGGCAGCGGTTTTGACCTGACCGGCGCGTCGGTGCATCTGACGGTGCGCAACAGCACGGCCACAGACAATGCCTCTGACGGTTTCGTGCTGGGCGGGTCGCTGCCGGCGCTGACCTTCCAGGACAACCGCGCGCTGGACAACGGCGGCAATGGCATCAATGTCGGGCTTGGCAGCGTGGCGATGTCGCTCACCGACAACCAGGCTTCCGGCAATGCTGGCGACGGCATTCACGTCCATGAAGAAAGCGGCGTCGACACCGGCTTTTTCAGCGTCATCGGCGGCGACGTCTATGGCAACGGCGGTGATGGCGTGCACATGCGCGGCATCGAATACGGCGGCGTGTATCGCCTCGACATCCATGACAACGGCGGGTCGGGCGTCAATCTGCAGGGCACGACCCACATCGAAGTGTCCGACAACGTCATTCACGCCAACGCGCAGAGCAACGACGTGCCGGAAGTGGCGATCCGCAACCTGGGCAGCGAGAACGGCACGCAGAATTTCGTCTACGACAACCTGATCACCGGCAGCGCCGGATCGACCTGGGGCGTGGCCGAGGTGCCGTCGGACGTGGCAAGCGTCGAAGGCAGCGTGATCTTCGGCAACGTCATCAACGGCACTCATTTGGGCGACATCAGCGCGGCGGGCAACAACACCCAGGTCTACAACAACAGCGATGTGCTGATTGTGCGCGGCAGTGCGGGCGCCGACACGTTGATTGGCAGCCGTTCGGACGAATTCATCAGTGGCGGAGCAGGGCGCGATCGCATCGACGGCGGCGCCGGTGACGACGTCATCCATGGCGGTGCAGGGGCGGACCGCCTCAGCGGTGGCACCGGCAGCGACGTGTTTCGTTTCACCTCGGTCAGCGACAGCTATCGCACGGCCACCACGTCCTTCACCGATCGCATTACCGACTTCAACGACGCCAGCGACCGTCTCGACCTGACCCTGCTGGGATTGTCAGGGCTGGGCAATGGCCACAACGGCACGCTGAAGGCGTCGTACAACGCTGGCACCGACATCACTTACCTGTCGAGCCTGGACGCCGATGCCGCCGGCAACCGCTTTCAGCTGGCACTCGACGGCAACCACCTGAGCACGCTGAGCGCGACGAACTTCTTTTCGTCGATTACCGGCACGGCCAGTGACGACAAGCTGTTTGGCACCGCTGCCGATGACGTGCTGATCGGCGGCGCAGGGCGAGACACGTTGTCGGGCGACGGCGGCGCAGATCGGTTGCTCGGCGGCAGCGGCGGCGACACCCTGACGGGCGGTGCGGGCGCGGACACCTTCGTGTACACCAGCGTCAGCGACAGCCTGCGCAACGATGCCAGCGGCAGCTACGCGCAACGCGACCTGATCACCGATTTCAACAGCAACGGCCATGATCGCCTCGACCTCACGGCACTGGGTTTCAAAGGGCTGGGCAACGGTTATGACGGCACGCTGAAGGTGGTGCTGAATCTGGCCGGCGACCAGACGGCGCTGAAGTCGCTGGAGCCGGACGCCGACGGCAACCGCTTCGAAATCCTGCTTAACGGCAACCACCTCTATGACCTGACCGCGAGCAATGTACTGTTCGCCAACCCCGATGACACGCGCATCGATTCTTCCCAGCCACTGACCTCGGTGAACGCCACCGGCACGGCAGGCGCCGACACGCTGTATGGCGACTGGGGTAATGACACCCTGTTTGGCCTGGCGGGCAACGACGTGCTGGCGGGCAGCGTCGGCGATGATTTGCTGGTTGGCGGTGCTGGCAGCGATCGGGTCACCGGCGGATCGGGCGAGGACACCTTTCGCTTTGATCACATCAGCGACAGCTACGTCGGCGCGGCGGATCTCATCACCGACTTCACCACTGGCCACGACACGCTGGATGTTTCAGGGCTGGGCTTCACCGGATTGGGCGACGGCCGCGACGGCACCTTGCAGGTCAGTTACAACGCCAGCAGCGACCGCACCTACGTGCGCAGCAACGAGGCGGACAGCACAGGTCAGAAATTCCAGGTCACCCTGGCGGGGGATTACAGCCATAGCCTGAAGGCCGAGGATTTCGCTTTTAGCCCGGCAGCGAACGCGACCGAGATCAAGGCCGTGGGCGTGCAGGCAGCGATGGACCATGTGGTTTTGTCCGACGCCTGATCACCTTCAACGCATGCGGTCTCTCAGGCTGCACGCGATCTCAGTGTAGGACCGGCTTCAGCCGGGAAGAGGCCACCCCCACACACCCTAAGTTGTGCGGTGTGACACCTGACGCTTTCCCGGCTAAAGCCGGTCCTACAGTGGGTTGAGCCAGTCCGACTTCCGCCTGGCAGTCAGCCCTGCCTCACCCAATGACTCCAATCTGTCACATCCTCGCCCCTGAATTGCCACATTGACGCCGTAAGGTCCTCGCCAATGAGATCGATCTCAAGCGAGTGAACATGAGTGACCTGAAAGAAGTCGCACGGGTGGCAGGGGTTTCCAGAGCGACCGCCGCCCGCTGTTTCGCCTCTCCCGAAGTGGTGCGTCCGACGACCCGTGACCAGGTGTTCGCCGCCGCGCGGGAACTGGGTTTTCGCCCCAACCTGCTGGGCCGCCAGTTGCGCCTGCAAACCACCCAGCTCATCGGTGTGGTCGTACCGAGCCTGCTCAACCCGGTGTTCGCCGAACAGTTTCAAGCCATGGAGCGCGCCGCGCGGTTGCGAGGCTACAACCTGTTGCTGGCGACCACCGATTACAGCGCCGAGCGGGAAAGTGCGGTGGTTGAAGAGCTGCTGCGTCAGCGTGTCGACGGTCTGGTCCTCACTGTGACCGATGCCCACAGCAATCGCGTGCTGCAAAGCCTCAGCACCGAAGACACGCCCTTTGTCCTCGCCTATCACCAGCCCGGCAGCACCGAATACAGCGCCGTGTCGGTGGACAACCGCGCCGGCATGGCCCTCGCCACACGCTATCTGCTGGACGCCGGTCATCGACGCATCGGTATGGTCGCCGGGCCGACGTTGCAGTCCGACCGCGCGCGGCAGCGTTACGCGGGCTACTGCGACGCCATGGCTGAACACCGCTTGAACGCCATGCCCATCATCGAAATGCCCAGCCACACCGAGGCCGATTTCACCGCGCTCGCGCCGTTGCTACGCGGCCCTAACGCGCCCACCGCGCTGGTCTGCTCCAACGATTTGCTGGCAATCAGCCTGATCGCCGAACTGCGTCGCCACGGATGGGCGGTGCCGCAGCAGCTGTCGATCATCGGTTTCGACGGCATCGACATCGGCACCCAGATGCACCCGACCCTCTGCAGCGTGGTTCAGCCGATTGCCGCCTTGGCCACCACCGTCATCGATCAATTGCTGGCACAAATCGCCGGCGCCGCACCGACTTCCCACTGCCTGCCGTGCCACATCCGGCCGGGCGAAAGTACTCAGCCCTACGAGGAGACGCTCCATGATCCGCTTCCGTAAAACCCTGGCGGCCCTGCTGCTGTGTGGCGTGGCCAGCCTGACCCAGGCCGCCGAAACCGCGATTTGCTACAACTGCCCGCCGGAATGGGCGGACTGGGGCACCCAGCTCAAGGCCATCGCCGACAGCACCGGCGTGCAAGTGCCGCTGGACAACAAAAACTCCGGTCAGTCCCTGGCGCAACTGGTGGCCGAAAAAGCCGCCCCGGTGGCGGACGTGGTGTATTACGGCGTGACCTTCGGCTTGCAGGCGCAGAAGGCTGGCGTGGTCGGCACCTACAAACCCAAAGGCTGGGAACAGATTCCCACCGGATTGAAAGACCCGGAAGGCCACTGGTTCGCGATCCACTCCGGCACCCTCGGCATCATGGTCAACGTCGATGCACTGGGTGGCTTGCCAGTCCCGCAAAGCTGGGCTGATCTGCTCAAGCCGGAATACAAAGGCATGGTCGGTTACCTCGATCCGTCCAGCGCGTTCGTTGGCTACGTCTCTGCCGTGGCGATCAACCAAGCCATGGGCGGCACCCTGGACAACTTCGCGCCGGCCATCGACTACTTCCAGAAACTGGCGAAGAACGCGCCGATCGTGCCCAAGCAGACGGCCTATGCGCGGGTGCTGTCCGGCGAATTGCCGATCCTCGTGGACTACGATTTCAACGCCTACCGCGCCCGCTACAAGGACAAGGCCAACGTCGCCTTCGTCATCCCGAAGGAGGGCAGCATCAGCGTTCCTTATGTGATGAGCCTGGTCGCCAATGCCCCCCATCAAGCCAATGCCGAGAAGGTGCTGGATTTCGTGCTCTCCGAGCAGGGCCAGGCGCTGTGGGCCAAGGCGTATCTGCGTCCGGTTCGCACGATGAAGATGCCGGCCGACGTCGCCGCGCAGTTTTTGCCGGACAGCGATTACGCCCGCGCCGGTGTGGTGGATTACCAGCACATGGCCGACGTGCAGGAAGCCTTCGCCGCGCGTTACCTGAGCGAGGTCAAGTAAGTGAGCAGCACGGTGTTGAAGGCGCAGAACGTGGCCGCGCGTAGGTTGTTGAAATGGCGTCTGTGCCCAACAGCCGCGTGGGCCCTGGCACCCGCGGCGGCAGTATTGGCGGCGTTCTGGCTATTGCCATTGGCGCACCTGATCGTGCTCGGCGGACAGCAGCGGGATGGCGCCGGCAGCGGATATTGGCAAGTGCTCAGCAGCCCGCAGTATCTGGGCAGCCTGGCGCAAACCTGTGTGCTCGCCGTCGTGGTGACGCTGGCGGCGCTGCTGGTCGGCGGCATCACCGGCGTGTTCCTCGCCCGTCAGCGCTTTTTCGGACGCGCCACTCTGGTGGCGCTGCTGACCTTTCCCTTGGCGTTTCCTGGCGTGGTGGTGGGTTTTCTGGTGATTTTGCTGGCAGGGCGGCAGGGTCTGTTTGCCATGCTCGGCCTGAAACTGGCCGGTGAGCGCTGGGTGTTCGCCTATTCCCTGGCGGGCCTGTTCCTCGGCTATCTGTATTTTTCGATTCCGCGGGTGATTCTTACGATCATGGCCGCCTGCGAAAGCCTCGACCGTAGCCTGGAAGAAGCCGCCCATTCCCTCGGCGCCGGGCACTGGCGGGTGGTGTGTGACGTGATCATTCCTGGGCTGGCGCCAGCGCTGGTGTCCTGCGGTGCGATCTGTTTTGCCACCTCCATGGGCGCGTTTGGCACGGCCTTCACCCTCGGCACTCAGCTGAACGTCACCCCCGTGGCGATCTACAACGTGTTCACCAACTACGCCAACTTCACCGTCGCCGCTGCGCTGTCGGTGGTATTGGGCGCGCTGACCTGGGCGGTGTTGCTGCTCGCGCGGCGCATGGTCAAGCAATCGAGGACCGTCCTGTGAAGCGTTCTTCGCTGTTCATCGCGCAACTGCTGTTCACGCTGCTGGTCTGCGCGTTCATGCTTGTCCCGGTGCTGATGTCGCTGCTGGCCGGGCTGACGCGCAATTACTTTCAGGGCGTGTCCAGCGGACTGACCTTCGACTGGATTGCTCAAGTCTGGCAGGCCTATTCGCCGACCGTCTGGCTGTCCTTGCAACTGGCCCTGGCCTGCGCGGTGTGCGTCTGCGTGATTGGCGTACCGGCGGCGTACGCGCTGGTGCGAATGAACAACCGCTTCAGTCGCGCCTTCGAAGAATTAATGGTCTTGCCCGTGGCCATGCCCGGCCTCGCCAGCGCCCTGGCCCTGCTGCTGACTTATGGCCAGTTCGGCAGTTTCCGCAGCAGCTGGCTGTTCATCCTCGTCGGCCATGTGCTGTTCACCCTGCCGTTTCTGGTGCGGCCGGTGATGGCAGTGATGCAGCGTCAACACCTGCCGACGCTGGAGGAGGCCGCCGCAAGTCTTGGCGCCGGGCCGTTGCGACGGTTCTTCAGCGTCGTGGTCCCCAACTGCCGGGCGGGGATTCTCGCCGGCGTGCTGATGGTGGTCACGCTGTCCCTGGGCGAATTCAACCTCACCTGGATGCTGCACACGCCCATGACCAAAACCCTGCCGGTCGGCCTAGCGGACAGTTACGCGTCGGCGCGGCTGGAAGTCGCCAGCGCCTACACCCTGATATTTCTGTTGATGATCGTGCCGCTGCTGGTGGCGTTGCAGGCCATCAGCGCACGCCTTTCCCGTGGAGAGCAAAGATGACTGGAACCACGCTGCGGCTGATCGGCTGCCGCAAGGCTTTCGCCGACGGCACTGTCGCCGTTCACGACCTCAACCTGACCATCGAGGCGGGGGAGACCCTGGCGATCCTCGGCCCGTCCGGCTGCGGCAAAACCACCACCCTGCGGATGATCGCCGGGCTGGAACGGCCGGACGTCGGCCAGGTGTTTTTCGGCGATCAGGACGTCACTCGTCTGCCCATCGAGCGCCGCGACGTCGGCATGGTTTTTCAGAACTACGCGCTGTTCCCCAACCTCACGGTGGAAGGCAACATCGTGTATGGCCTGAAGGTGCGCGGCATGGCTGTCGCCGAGCGCAACAAGCGCTGCGCCGAACTGCTGGAACTGGTTGGCCTGCAGGAACACGCCAAGCGCGGTATTCACGAGTTGTCGGGCGGGCAGCGGCAGCGGGTGGCACTGGCCCGCGCCCTGGCGCCACGGCCGAAAGTCCTGCTGCTCGACGAACCCCTTGCCGCACTGGACGCGCAGCTGCGTGAACGCCTGCGCAGCGAACTCGATCAGCTGCTGCGCGGACTGGGCATTACCTCGGTGTTCGTCACCCACGATCAGGGCGAAGCCATGGCCCTGGGCGACCGGATTCTGGTCATGCAGCAAGGGCGCATCGCCCAGCTCGGCACCCCGCGTGAAATCTATCAGCAGCCGGCCAACCCGTTCGTGGCCGGTTTCGTCGGCAATCTCAACGCCTTCTCGGTGGCAGGCCGCTCTGTCAACGGCCTGAAAGTCAGCGGCGGCGAACTGCCGTGGAGTGGGGCGGGTGAGCCGGCGACGGTGTACTGCCGGCCGGAGCACCTGCGGGTGGTGAAGCGCGAAGGGCACCTGCACGGGCGTTTGCTCGGTCAGTTCTTTCAAGGCGCCCAGAGCCGTTTGCTGATTGAAGTCGGCGCGGCGCAACCCTTGCTGGTCGACAGCGCCGACAACGTCATTCATGCCCCGGGTGATCTGATCGCCTTGGCCGTCGAGCCGCAGGCGTTGTTCGCCCTGCACCCCTAATCATTGTGTAAGTGAGTTGAATGTGAGCGTCCCGTTTCTCATCGCGCAGATCAGCGATCTGCACCTCAAAGCCGGCAACAAGCTGACCTATGGCGTGGTCGACACCCTCGGCGCGTTGCGTCGCGCGGTCGACCATCTGAACGCCAGCACGCCGCGCCCGGACATCGTGGTGATCAGCGGCGACCTGGTGGATTTCGGTCGGCCGGATGAATACGCCGTCCTGCACCCCGAGCTGGCGCGCTTGGTCATGCCGTACTACCTGGTGCCTGGTAATCATGACGTTCGCGAGCACCTGCTGGCTGAATTCGCCGATCACGTTTACCTGCCGCTTTGTCCCAAGTCACCCCTGGATTGGGTCGTCGAAGAGCACCCGGTGCGCCTGATCGGACTGGATTCGACCATTCCTGGCGCCCACGGCGGGCAAGTGCTGGACAGCCAGATGGCCTGGCTCGATGAAGTGCTTGGCCGGCGCCCGGAGGTGCCGACATTGCTGATCATGCACCACCCGCCGTTTATCACCGGGATCGGCCACATGGACCGCGAGGCGTTCATCAACGGCGCGGCGCTGGAGCAAATGATCGCCCGTCACCCGCAAGTCGAACGTGTTTTGTGCGGGCATTTGCATAGGCCGATGCAGCGGCGCTTTGCCGGCAGCATCAGCTGCACCTGCCCGGGCACCTCGCACCAGATCGTGCTCGACCTGCGCGAAGATGCCCCGGCGCATTTCAACCTCGAACCGGCAGGCTACCTGCTGCATCGCTGGGATGCGGAACAGGGCCTGGTCACCCACAACGGCATGTTCGGTGATTACCCGGGGCCGTATCCGTTTTATGACGCGCAGGGGCTGATCGACTAGCTCGCACCATCCCGGAGGTTGTCCTATCGTCTTGGCCCGGCGGGGCCTGGAGGGTTGCGGGCCTGTGGGTGCCGCTGCATCGCTAAAATGACATCATCTATAATCAGTCTATAGTCGCTCTATAGTGATTCTATAATCCGCTATAAACGTAAAGTTTCACCCTTTCTATAATTGGTCTATAGTCGCTCTATAATTGCCTATAGAGCTGTGCTTGAGGTCTACAGATGCCCGAAATCTTCTACCACCGCCCCGAGTTGGCCGCCCGGCTTTCGAAGCTGATCATTCAGGTATCTGTGGGCAGCTCGGCCAGTTCAGGCGTCTTCCTGGCAGCGCCACGGCGCACCGGCAAATCCACCTTCGCCCGCGAAGACCTGCGTCCTGCGCTGGAGAAAGCGGGGGCGATTGTGCTGTATGCCGACCTCTGGCAAGACCTGACCAAAGACCCCGGCCTTGTCATCGTGGAAGCCATACGCGAAGCGGTTGGCCGAAACGATGGCTTCATCACACGGCTGGCCAAGGCTTCCGGGATAGACAAGGTCGCTGTAGGCGGCTTGAATTTCAGTCTGGATAAAATCGGCCTCGGCAAGGACATCGACCTCACCACGGCGCTGGTGGCGCTCTCCGACGAATCGCAGAAGCTCATCGTTCTGATGATCGATGAAGCGCAGCACGCGATTACCACCGAGGCGGGTGTGGCGGCGCTGTTCGCGCTCAAGGCGGCGAGGGACGAACTCAACAGCTCCCGGCACCACGGCCTGCGCATCGTTTGCACCGGCTCGAACCGGGACAAGCTGGCCATGCTGCGCAACAGCAAGGACCAGGCGTTCTTTGGGGCATCAATGGTGCCGTTCCCTACGCTCGATCAGAACTACATCGACTGGCTGTGCGCCAACATCGATTTGCCATCCCCGCTCGATCCGGCAGAAGTGTTCCAGCTGTTCAAAGAAAGCGGCTATCGGCCCGAATTGCTCGGCGCAGCGGCTGATGCCATTCGCTTCGATTTTTTCATCGACCCTGAAAACGTACGTGAGCGGTTTGCCGAGCTTGTTCGCGCACAGGCTGATGAGTTGAATGCGAACCTCAAGAAGGTGATCCACAGCCTCACCCCGATTCAGTCGGCCGTGATTCGCGTCATGGGCAGCATGGGCGACAACTTCGCCCCGTTCGAGGCGCCCACCATGGCGTTGTACGCCACAGCGATGAAGCAGGCGGGCATCCCGGAAAGCGACATCAAGGTTGAGGTCCCGGGCGTGCAACAAGCGCTCATCGCGTTGCAGGAAAAGAATCTGGTCTGGAAGGCTTCGCGGGGTGTGTATGCGGTGGATGAGCACGTGATCGTTGATCTGCTGCGCGCCGACGGGCTGCTGGAAGGTTTGTAGCCTCGCGGCAGCCCAGGATGCTTACCTCTTGAGCGCGATGGCCTCCTGGACAAGGCACTCAAGGGCGAACTGCTCGGTGTAGGTCATCTGAATGGGCGTGGTTTCGCCCTTGACGGTTCTTTCGCCGTCCAGGATGTAGCGGATGCGCTTGTCGGTGACACCGATACGCTTGGCGATCCACGAAGGTGTTTGGCCGATCCGCGAAATCAGCTTGTCAGCGTATTCGGTTGAAGGGTTATAGAGTTCTGCGTTGGGTGTCATGTGACGTCCGGATAGAGGTTAGACGCTGTGTATTCAGGCGAATGCTGCACAGTGTGCCCATAACCGGGCTGCGTCGCGACCCCAATGGTGTTCGCCAGAGCTGCGACGGGTCTGAAGGGGGAGGCCCCGGGGAAGACATTCACCCTGGGTTCAAGCGCCGCTGCCCGTCCTGGCGGGTCGTGCAAATGCTGCAGATACTGATTCAGGCAAAATCAGGTTCAGAAAATCTTATAGCCAACGTGCGTGAAGATTTAATCATGGCGGCACACTCATCACTTGTGACGGGTTTACTGAAAAGATAACCCTGAATTTGATCGCAGCCATGTTTGACAAGCAACTCTAGTTGGTCAGATGTTTCGACGCCTTCCGCAATGACGTTTAGATCCAGTTCGTGCGCCAATACGATGACCGCGCGGGTGATCGCCGCGTCTTCATGATTGCTTGTTATATCTTTTATGAACATTCTATCGATTTTAAGAGTGTCGATAGGGAATCGCTTCAAGTAGGCCAGGCTGGAATAACCCGTTCCGAAGTCATCGACCGAAAGACCTATGCCATATGACTTTATCTCTCGAAGTATTTCAACCGCCGACTCGGGTTCAATCATCAGCACGGATTCAGTGAGCTCGAACTCTAAAAGAGCAGGGTGGATACCGTATTCTTCCAGGATATGCCTGACGATTTTAGCCAGTCCTTTTACCTGAAGCTGCCTGGCTGAAAGGTTGATGGCGATCGGTACCACCCCGAGATTGTTATCTTCCCAACGTTTTAGGGTTTCACAGACCTTCCGGATGACCCATTCGCCCACAGGAATGATCAGGCCGGTGTCTTCAAGCATAGGGATAAAGTCAGCGGGAGAAACCAGGCCGAGCTCTGGATGATTCCACCTCAGTAACGCCTCCAAACCACTGATGCTGCCGTCTGTGAGGCTGACCTTGGGCTGGAAATGCAGAATGAACTCGTCGCGATCGAGCGCGCCCCGCAACAGCGTTTCAGTTTGCAAACGCTTGACAGCACTTTCATTCATCTCGGCAGTGTAAAACTTGAAATTATTACGACCGCTCTTTTTTGCATGGTACATGGCGGTATCAGCATGCTTGAGGATGACGCCAGCGTCATCCCCGTCAAAGGGATAATTAGCAATGCCAACGCTCGCTGAAACGAATATATCCTGGCCGCGAAGATTAAATGGTTTCGCCAAAGCGTCGACAATACGGGTCGCCAGCGATTTTATGGAGCTCTCCGAATAAGCGGCCTGTGTGACAACAATCGAAAATTCATCGCCCCCCAGCCGCGCAACCAGACTGTCGTCATCGATATATTCCTCCAGGCGCCGACTTGCCTGGATGAGCAATTCATCCCCTACAGAATGCCCCATGGTGTCGTTCACGGTTTTGAATCTGTCCAGATCGATGAACATGACGCTTATTGCAGAGGGCGCTGATGCAGTGCGGCTGATTGCAGTGTGCAGGTAATTATTCAGAAACCAGCGATTAGGCAGATGTGTAAGCGAATCATTTTCGGCCAGATAGGTGAGCCTTTTCTTCGCGTCATCCCGTTCAAGCGCGGCGGCCAACAGGTTTGCCAACGTTTGGAGGTAGCTAACATCTTCACGGATAAAGGGCTGCCCCGTGGTGGCATAGACTCCGAGCACACCCTTAAAGGCATTCCCGCACGGTATATCGACCTCTATACGGCTTCCAATGCGCTCAGCTTCCACGGTGTCAATCGACAGCAACTTGTACGTTGCATCAGGCGTATCGGAAATAATCTCAAGCCCGCCAGAAGAACCCATACCGCTCAAGAATTCATTCGTGTAGCCATTCCGGGCATCAACGCTGGTAAAGCCGGTCCTGGCGTTGAGGATGACTCCGTGACTCACTCGATCAACGACTAACAAAGCGGCCTTACTCATGCTCAACCCTTGCGCGGCCGTCAGTGCGGCCAGTTCACCCAGGGCGCTGACGTTTTCCTCTGTCAGTGCCTGCTGGCCAAACAGGGCGATCAGGTTTTGCCTTCTGGCGTTATCGAGAATCGCATCCTCAAACTCTTTTCGATCCGTAATATCGATGTCGATGCAGATATATTTTTCAACGCCGCCCCTGTCATCGAGAATAGGGATGATGGTGCGTTGATGCCATTTCTCCTTACCGGCAAGACCGGTAAGCCTGACCTCACCGTTCCACACTCCGCGTTCAGGTGCCCACTGCCACGGCTGAGTGGTTGAAGACATGCCGTTCCAGACTTGATCGATCGTCAACTCTAAAAGCTCGGCCCGGGAACGCTGTGAGCTTGTGACGAATCGTTCGTTGACATAGGTGATGCGACCGGACGGCGAACATTCGCAAACGATTGAAACCTCATCCAGGGCGTTTTTATGCTGCACCAGGGTGTTCATCAACGATTCGATGCGCTGACCAAAGTGATTACGCATGTTCGCCGCAGTACGGTTTACCGCTTTGATTGCCTCCTGTATTTCAACGGGAGCATCTGCGACCAACATAGCCTCTGCTGCCACTTCGCCGGAAGCGATTTCCGCTTCATAGGAGTGAAGCTTGTCCAGCTGGGCAAGCGAACGCTTGATCACCCAGCCCATCAATAACAAACTTGTGAGCAAAAAAAGCACTGCCAGTACCGTAGCTTGCACCACCAGATTACAAAGTTCGGTCGCTATTTTCTCGGCGTTGAATGACAGGCGCATCACGCCATAATCTTTCCCACCGATCGTTATCGGACGGTTGACATCGAACAATCGTGCAGCGACCTCGGACTCTATCCATGCGGGGGCTCTGCCAACCGGCGCGCTGGGCGCCTGCAGGCGAATGACGCCACCCGACAGGTCAATAAACATGGCGGATTGGAATGGCGAGCGAGCCAGGGTCTTTTCGAGGGTTCTTTTGATGGTGTCGTAATCGCCGATGACTACGCTTTCCTCCACGGCTTGCGCGGCAACCTCGATCAGCATATTGGCGGTGTCTTGGATTTCCTCGATATGTTGAAGAAGCTGATTTTTATAAAACAGACCCAGGCCGGCCGTAAGGAATACGACTATCAGAATAGACAACATTCCCAATATTTGCGACGTCAGCGATTTTGGCAGCAGGCTTTTAAAGAAAGTCATTAATAGCCTCTCCAGCTAAATGTCAGATTATTTACTTAAGGTTTGCCGGCAAGCTGCTGTAAAAATCACGATAGGAAGCGTAATCCGCTGCCGTCGCAGGAATGAAAGTAATCGGTGCCGGTGCATGAACTAACTCGGTCGCCTCATGAAGAATCTTGCTGCCGTCTTTATCGTACTGCATGTTAAAAAATGCGTTGGCTACCGCATCAAGTTCTTTCTGAGAAATACGAGGGGAGGCCATGAGGGCTAAATCATTGAACGAGGACGAACTCCACAATACGCGGAACGATTGACCTTCTCTCTCCGTGTAGCCGCTGACAAGCTGTGAATTGACACCCATCGCCTGAGCCTTGCCGCTGAGCAGCTGGCTGAAGGCGCCGTCCATGTTTCCTGCAAATACCGTAGACGTATGTATCCCTTTTTTTACCAGTTCCGAGCTGGTGACTTTGTAAGCAATAAACGCTTCGGGGCCGGGGTACACGACCTCTTTGCCTTCCAGTTCGGAAAGGCTATGGATGGGCGAATCGGCGGGGACCACGATTTGTCCTTCGAGGGCAGGGGCGTCACGGCGGCCAAATACCTTCCAGCCCATTTTGTCGCGCTCAGGGCTGAAGAGATGATTGGTAAATGCAAAATCAACCTCTTGTGCGAGCACATAACTGGTCGTGTCAGAGGAGGTGCGGCCTAATTTCAGCGTGAGGTTCACGCCGCTTTTTTCGGACACGTACCGTATGATCGGGTTCCAGAAAGTGGCTGAGAGATTAAGGTTGTATTGATTGACAGGGGAAAAGTTGTAGACCTTGAGATCTTCAGAGACAGCCACATTTGACAGCGTACAAGACAGCGCCACAATAATAGCTTTGCAGGTTAGGCGTAACGTCACTTTGTAACTCCAGGTGGACACCAGCGTTTGACCCAAAGGTGCTTAGCGTTAAATTCAAACTAAGCAATCCAATACAATCGGCCGCTGCTGGGAGATCTTAAGCGCCGTTCGGTTAAATATTGAGTTAAGTCCATTGGATCCAAGGGGGTCCGTCTTCACTGAACTCAGTTGTGATTTGCCGCATATTCTCACTTGCTTGGGGGCGGCGATCGGAAAGGGGCTTTGGCCGACAAGAAGCGCGTGGCTGTGGGGACGCTCCTGGTTCTCCGGCCTGCGCCCTGAGGAGGCGCGCTGTTCCAGCCTTGGGGAAACGGCGGCCTTCTTTGAACCTTGGTGTGTGAATAGTTACCGCTCAACCAGTCGCATTGCCGAGCTTGGCTGACTGCTCAAGCCCGCCGGTCGAAAGCGGGGCAGTACGATCATATGCGGTACTGCGAAGGCGGTTAACACAACGAACAATGCGCGAATTCCGGTGCCCTCTTGCAGCAAGAAGACAAAACCGCCAACCAAGGTGAAGAGCGCTGCGCCCACCAGAATTGGCCAGGTGAGGCGCAGGTAGGCGGCAAGGTGACCCGCGCGCAACAAACGTTGGCGAATCCTGGTTTGAGGCGCGGCGTGCAGTACATAGAAGCCCACAGCGAAGCCGGCGAGGGGCGGTAACAGCACCACGGCAACCAGCGTGGTCGCTAACCACAGGCAGCGTTGCCGACAAGAGACCAGCAGCAATACCGGTAGCGCGACAATGCCACCTGCGGCGAGTAACCACGTCAGCCGCTCCGCCCAGGCGTGGGATTCTTCCGAGCCGATTGCTAAACCAAGCAACCCGGCGACCTCCGCCTCGTGCACCACTGCCGGACCGCTGATAATGAAAAGTCCCAACGCCAAGGATGTCAGCCGATCGTGGAACAGTTCATCCTCATGGAAGAAATGCCAGGCCGACAGCACTAGGAAAAACACGAGCGTCGTAGCGCTTGCGATCTGCCAGCAGAGTAGGCCACCCAAGGCTGCAGCCAGATAGGAGCACAGAAAGGCGGGGCGTCGTACCGGTGTCACGAGGTGCATGTCGCTTACCCCGTGCAACAGCCCCAAACCCAACCCTACCGCCAGCGCAAACGTCAGTTGCGCCTCTGCCCCGGCCAGGCTGGCAATCACGGCTGTCAACAGCAATGCCAGCCAGCCTATCCTGTTCACGCTGACGCGCCTGACTGCAGTAGAGCGGCACGCAAATTGCGCTCGGAGGTGAAGGCAAAGACGACCTTGGCCAGGACATCGAGGACCAGAAAAACCCAGATCGTTGCTGCGTCGCTGACCATCCATATGCCCTCTGGCCCGATAGCGAAAACAACGGGGTAGATCAGCCACAGCACAGTGAGGAAAGCGATATTTTTGCGGTAGGCCGCGCCGATAGCTGGACGCTGCCCCGAGAGGTTAGCCAGTGGCTTCCACAACAGATAAAGCACACCGACGAAAGCCGCGCATGACCAAGCAAAAAAGACCCATTTCAGGGTGCCGTAAGGCGCCAGCGAGGCGATCAGTCCGGCCACTATCATGATCACATCCAGGGTCACGATAGACGCCACAAAACCGGCTTGCCCCTCCTGCTCACGGGTGCCCAGATAGGCGGAACTCACGACCCCGGCCAGCAGCAACGGTGTCGTTAAGCCCCAGTCGACGTAACGAGCGAGATACGTGACGCTGTCATCCGGTTTGATCAGATTACCGACGCCCAGGTACATGCAGAGGTAGGCTGTTGCAGCGATAAAAGGTACGGCGGAGTGAACCAGAGTGTGGCCGCGCAGTGGGCCACTGTGAACGCCTTTGGCATAGATGGCCAAAGAGGCAAGCGACATGATGACAAAGCCTAGGAGCAGAGGTATTGGGGTCATTGCGCGTGTCCAGAGAGTCTATGAGATCGGTTTGGCGAAGCCTTCTCCCATCCAGAGTGGAATTAGACGAGCGCCGCAATCAGATAGAGAAGTCACGAACTTAAATGGTTCAAGATGTTTCGTGGGCGTTTAAACACGCGGCTGTCGGGCCTCCCGTCAACCTTCACCGCGCTGCTGTTCTTGCTATTTTTTGTGAAGTTGCTTCAGAAGAGCGCTCGCCCTCAGCACGGCCGCCATCTTTTCAGGGCGCTTCATTCGTTTCCACTTTCTGATGTCTTCCTTGGTCCGGCCACAACTCACACACAGATCACCCCTGAGCTGGCACACAGCGATGCACGGGTTTTCGATTTCCTTCGCCATCGTCAGTGATCCTTAGCCAGTCGCGTCTGCCAGTTGCCACTGTGAGTGCGCTGGCATTCTTCCTCAGAGTCAAAGCGGACATTGCGATCTGACAGCTTCAGATCGATGCCGGCTTCATTCAACGCAATGGCCGTCAGCTCAAAAAGGCGAGCCTTCGCTTCAACCTGGGCGAGCTTGCTGTCCGCGAGCGTTTCGAACACCCAGATCACCTTCAGGGTTTCAGCCAACGCCTCCAGGTCAGCGAGGTGGGTCAGCCAGGTGAAGCCTTTAATTTCACCTTTTGCGGTTTCGCACGCGTCGGTCAGCGTCGCAATTAACCGACGTTCGATTCGCGCCCGTTCACGTTTGCCGGGTGGCATCGCAATTTCCTTTTGATGAGGGGCAGAGGTGCTCAATCAACCGATCTAAATTCGACCGTCAGATGCCTGACTTCATGGACCGGCTGGAGACGTTCACGAATGGTGTCGGCGTTCGCAGTGGCCGCGCCAAGGACGCTGACAATGGCCGCATGGGCTTGGGGTCCAACCCGCCAGACGTGCAAGTCGGTGATGGTGGCATCCCCCGGTTCTTCAACCAACTGGCGGATCTCCTCGGCCACGTGTGCGTCAGTCTGATCGAGCAATACGCCTGCGGTGACTCTCATCAAGGTCCATGCCCACCGCGCGATAACGATGGCGCCGACGACGCCCATGGCCGGGTCCAGCCACACCCAGCCCAGGTAGCGACCGGCGAGCAGGGCAGCGATGGCCAGCACCGACGTCAGCGCGTCTGCGATGACGTGGACATAGGCCGATTTCAGATTGTTGTCGTTGCCATGATGGGCATGGTTATGGCCGTGATCATCATGATGATGGTCATGATCGTGTCCGTGACTGTGCCCGTGGCCTAGCAACAGGGCGCTGACGATGTTGACCATCAACCCGGCGATCGCGATGAGGGTAGCGGTGCCGAACTGAACGTCCGTTGGCTGCAAGAGGCGCATGACGGACTCAACGCCGATTCCCAGGGAAACCATACCGAGGATCAGCGCCGACGCAAACCCGCCCAGATCTCCAACCTTTCCTGTGCCGAAGCTGTAACGCTGGCTGGACGCGTTACGCTTGGCATACCCATAGGCGGCCGCGGCGATGCCCAATGCACCAGCATGGGTGGCCATGTGAAAACCATCGGCCAGCAACGCCATCGAGCCCGTGACATACCCGGCGGTGATTTCACCCACCATCATCACAACGGTTAGTGCCACGACCCACAGTGTGCGCCTGGCATTTTCATCGTGGGCTGAGCCGAGGAACACGTGGTCGTGTGCGTAGTTGATGCTGCTGTTCATGAGTGAGCGCCGGGATGTGTTCACTTGGAATAACGACGAATGGCTTCAAGAAGCTCTTCGACACCTTTGTTGCGCTCGGCTTCGCTGAGAGCCGGATCCGCAATATGCGCGCGGGCGTGGTCTTCAATGATCTCCTCCATCAAGCCGTTGATGGCCCCCCTAGTGGCGGCGACAAGGTGCAGCGTCTTGGCGCAGTCGAGATCCGACTCCAATGCCCGTTCGACGGCCTGGAGTTGTCCGGCGATGCGCTTAACACGCTTGAGAAGATCGTTTTTGTTTGCTGCGATATGACCCATCGGATGCACCCCTGCCAAGACGGGATGCAGCATAGGGGTACCCCCTATCCCTATGCAAGGCTCGTTTGGAAGCGGAGCGTTGGCTGGCTGTTGCTCCAGTCGCAGCCCGCTGTTCTTCCCCCGAACCGCCTGTCAGCCATAAAAACGGTTGTGACTCTTTTGGAATTTGTGTGTAATCCGCGCACTTCTTCAGGGATGAAGGCCAATCAACGATTTCACCGTGCTAACTCATCCCTGCATATCTCTCCTTCACCTCAGAGGACTGTGCGATGGGTTTGGCAAAAAAGGCCACTGCTGCATTGCTCGTGTTGAGCATTGGTTTTTCATCCGGTTGCGCCACGTCGGGTCCCGACTGGGCTAACAAGGAAAACATTGGCACCGTAATCGGCGGCGCCGCTGGTGTGCTGATCGGCAGCCGCATCGGCGGCGGAGGCGGGCGAACCGCAGCGATGTTGATCGGCGGCCTGGCTGGCGCATTGCTGGGCAAAACCATCGGCGCGAAAATGGATGAAACCGACCGTCTCGCCCTCGCTGCACAAACCCAGCAAGTCCTCAACAGAAACCAGGACGGCCAGGCCGCTACCTGGCAGTCCAATCACAGCGGCAGCAGCGCGCAGATCACCCCGGTGAGTACCGAAACGCAGTCGCGGCAGGTGGCGGTAAAGCGCCTGCCGAAGATTCAGCCGGTCACCGACATGACCGTGATCAATAAACCCTACCGCACCATCAAGTCGGCCAACCTGCGCAGCGCGCCGGACAGCAGCGCCGAAAAAGTGGGTGGGTTACCCCCGAGTTCGACGTTCACCGCTTTGGGCCGCACCCACAATGACTGGATCATGGTCGGCCGCCGTGGCGTCACCGTAGGCTATGTGTATGCCCCTCTGGTGGAGGCCGTTGCGCCCAAACCCATGGCGGTTGCCAGCAGTGCTGCCACACAAGGCTCCGCCGACAACGCCACTGACCTGGACAACCTCGACGTTGCCAGCGCTGCCAAGCAAGGCGTGGACCTTGACGCCATCGATGCCAAACCGGTGGAAGACAAACTGACCGCGCAGACGACGTGCCGCACGATTACCTACGACGTCAAAGCCAAGGACAGTCAGGCTGAGAAGCAAACCGTCAAGGCCTGCCAGGCGGGTGACGGCGCTTGGGAACTGATTTGATGAACAGCGTAAGCAAACTGTTGCCACTGACCCTGTTGGCGCTTGCCGTGTGCCCGAATGCCCATGCTGCTGCCTACCGGCTGGCCTTTTCCAAAGGCGAGAACGTCGAAGTCTTCGTGGACCATGCCGACAATCAGCCGTGGTGCACGAACCCGCTGGCGCTGCGTTTTGCCTTCGCCGGCAAGCCGGACAACGATGCCGTCGCGCGCCTGCTGCCCAAACTCGGCGGCCTGCTGGCCAGCCAGTGCCCAAGTGCTGCCACGGTGAACTGGAAAAGCTACAACGCCCAAGGCCAGATCGTTGCCATTGGGGTGGCTGCCAAGGCGGAGGAATGGTCCAGCCATGTCGTCGTGGCTGACATGCTGGCCGTGCCGGCAGCCAAGGTTGCCGCTTCGCCTGTCTCCGAGCCAGGCCCGGCGCCTGTGCCGCCCGTTCCTGCACCCGTTGCAGCTGCGGCCCCAGTCCAGCCGCCAGTTCCTGCACCGGCTGTGACGGAAGATCGAGTTCCATCCCCAGCTCCTGCACCCGTTGTGGCTGCAGATCCAGTCCCACCGCCTGTGCCCGCCGCAGCAGTTCCAAAACCGTCTGAGTCGGCGCCGGTTCCGCCGTCCCCTGTGCCCAAAACGATCACTCCCGTGACGCCGGCTTTTGCGGTATCCGGCTGGACGCCGCCGTCCGAGGCCGACGCGATCAAGGCCGCGACCTTTTTCCTGGAGCTCAAAGACCAGAACGGTTGCCTGTTTCGTACCACCTACAAGCCGGACGGTGACACCCGCTTCGTGAGTGCAAAATCCACGGGTGTCACCTGCGGTTCCGATGGCTACGCTGCAGGTGAGGGTGCAGTGGTGGTGCTACGGGCAGACGGGGTGAAGCTGAAGGAATATGAAGGCAGTTTTCATCGAGGCATCCCGTTCAACAAACAAGCGCCGCAGCTTCCTATCGTAGGCTTTGATGACCAGAAAAACGCCCTGATGCTGCTCACCAGTGACCCGGCCAGTGGCATACATTATCTGCTGCGAGCGTCTTACAGCTGGAGTGGCTATTGGGATACGCGCAGTCCGGCGCTGGTGGCCGTGACCGAAAACCAGGAGCTTTTCCGCCAGCTTGAAACCATTAAGACCACGGTATTCACCGCCCTGAGCGCTCTGGACCAAGTCCAGCCGAAAACCCCGAACGTCAACTTCATCGCCGTTCGAGATGTACCGCAGGGCCTTGTGAAGAATGACCGTGATAGCTGGCTGTATGAATCCAATATCAACCGGAACTGGGGCACCAAAAGCTGGCAGTTCAACCCGCAAAACGCCAACAACTACCTGTTTATGCATGAAGCGCAGGTCGCTGAGCAACAACGCGCTGCGGACCGTCAGCGCCAGTACGAAGAGCAGAGAAAACTTGAGCAGGCCGGCTACCAGGCCCAGACCCAGCTCCAGCAGTTTGCCCAGCTGAAAACCGAAAGCAGCGACGCTAAATACATCCAGTCTCGCCTGCTGACCGACGTCAGCTATGCGCCCACTTCCGGGGGCGGCTATGCGCGGCTGGTAGCCGGCGGCAAAGCGCAGTACAGCCAGATTGTGCACATCGTCGGCAAGACAGATGGACGCTGGGAAACCGATTACCCCTATGAGTCGCAACTGGATGTGGTCGGCCCCAACCTTAAGCTTGAGAAGGGCTGGTTCCTGGCCAAAGGCGAGGTCACTCTGGACCCGGTCAAGCGAGACAGCGAAGACCTGCCGCTGACCTTGGTAGCGGTCAGTTACCTCCAGGCCTGCACTGAAGATGGCTGCACCGATTTGCGTGATCCGCTGAAAATCATGCGCATGCAGTTGGGCGACGACAGCTGGACGCCCGACGCGGCGCGCCAGGTATTCAAACAGGCCTGGCCTGACCGGAACATTCAGGGGGATGTGCAATGATCCAGAAAAAACTGCTTGTCCCGGCTGCGGCTGTAGTGGTGCTCGCTGCGGGCTATTTTGGCTTGTGTGCCTATGCCGGCAAACAGGCCCAGAAGCGCCTCGATGACTTTGTGTATGACAACCATCTCAGCGGCACAGTCAGCTGGGCCTCGGTCAGTTCCTCGCCATTTGGCGGCAAGGTTGTGATCAAGGGCGTCGAGTTTGGTGAGGGCAAGGCAGGCGGTCTGCGCGCCGATAAAGTCATCGTGACCGACCTGATCAACAATGACAGCCGCAGTCGTGTGCGCATCGAAGCCAGCGGCATACAGGCTTCCAACGGCTCGCTGCAAAGCCTGCAGGACCTGGGCGGAATGGCTGGCTTGATAGGGATGGACGGTGGCTCAAGGGGCATGAATAATTTTGGTCCGTTATTAAGCAGCGGCCGCAACGAGCTCAAACCGTTCGACCTCACGCTGTTTCTGGACCTGGATGACGGCGCTACCCGCGCCACCGGTGAGACCTTTTTGGACATGCCAGACCTGTTCACCTTTAGCGCCAGCTACCGCATGGATAACGTCAAGGACCTTCACCGTACGATCAACGATTTGCAGCGCGGCGGCGAGATGGCCGTCTACGGGTTGCTCGGCGGTGCAGCACAAGGCGTGCAAGCCGCATTCGCCCGAGCTGAATTAAGCGAATTGAACGTCAGTTTCAAGGACAAGGGCATGGTCAAACGTAGCGCATTGCTCGAACAACGCTACGCCACGCCCTTGGACCCGACTGCCGGCAGCGCCGACAAACAGCGTCAGGCCTGGTTCGAGAAAAGCCTGGATAACTGGCAGAAAAGCTGTGAAAGCGGGATGCGGGAAAAAGCCCCGATGCTCAGTGATGGCTGCGAGCTGATGGTCAAACTGTTCAAAGGTAAAAACGACGGCATCCAGCTGAGCGTCGACCCCAAAGACCCGGTCCGGGTCATGGACCTGATGAGTCTGTTTGGCGGCGGCAATAACAGGCAGGTGCTGGAGCGGTTGAATCCGGAGGTGAGCTCGCTGTAGGTTCAGCGGGACTGACAATATATATTTGATCAGGATGACGAGGCGTACTCCGCCCAGCTCCCGAAACTTGTTGAAACTTGTTGAAACTTGGGTGACAGGGTAAATGAGACAGAAAACAGAAGAGCTGATCGAGGTACTTGAGCAACTGATCGCGCTACTTGAAAGCGACGGTGATATGCACTGGAGCCGGTGGATGCGAAAGGTACGAGCCATGCTCATCGACTCCGATTATTCCGGGATTACCTACCTGCGGTCGGCCTATGGAGGCATGGGTTCGTTCAACGATCTGATGCTTGGACAGGACGTTAACGGGGGTGGGTATTCCTGGACGCCACGCCATGTGGAGATGAACGACAAACTTGAAGCATTGCGCAACAGAGCTGCCCAGCTCGCCATTGAAATAAAGCGCTCTTTGTAGAATCTGTTGGCGACCGTTGGGGCGAGATCAGGTTATCCCTTCTTTTTGAGTAACCGGCGCAGCATCATCATTGCTGCTGTGGCCAACACCAGAATCATGAAAACGGTCCCGGCGACGTTCCAACCAAAGCGCGTAGGTTCGACATCGTAGAAGATAATCTCTTTGATACGTTGGCCTTTGGGCCCTGTGAACGTCACGATTTGCCCGCTCATTAACGCCAGGTAGAGCTCGCCACTCGCGCCGCAGACGCCTACAAAACTGAATATCCCCAACAGTGCGGCATAAAAGGGCTGGCGACTTTTAGGTATCTGGTCGAAGAGAGACCTGCGTGGGATAGGGCGCTTGGGGGAAAGTCGGCGTTTGTGGTGTGTCACTGTGGCTGGTCCGTACAATCAATCTTCACATCGTCTGGTATCCGATTCAGGATCAGGCGCTGGCTCTGCTTTCATCATGAGTCAGCGCCAGCCGGTGCCGGTTTGATCGTGGTACCGGCTATTGAAACTATCTGACATCTCTCGCTGGATTCTTCTCCGGTCCAGCCGTGAATGCGGAAATACAGTCCCCTTCAATTTTTCAGCGTGTTCCCTCGACGACTTCTCGGCTAAAGCCGGTCCTACTTCGCGCCGCGTGACGGCAGCATCGGACCACGCCCGTCGACATGTCAACCACGCACTGCACGGCGAACATACCGCCGCACATCGTCCAGCGCAGGCACAATGGCCAGCGTTCCGAGGACCAGCGAGAGCGGCACGGTCGCGATGTACCCAACGTGTTTAAACCCGTACGCACCCGCCACCCCGCCGGCGAAAAAGCTCAAGGCCAATACGGTCAATATTTTCAGGCGCGCACGATTGGCCAGCACTCGCGGCTGCCCGGGCGGGGTCGCGCCATTCCAGTAGCAGAGTTTGCCCAGCTCAATACCGATATCAGTGACGATGCCGGTGATGTGCGTGGTTCTGATTTCGGCTTTGGAAACCTTGGTGATGAGGGCATTTTGCAGGCCCATGATGAAGCACAGCAGCATCACGGTCAGCGACACGATCATGCCGTCCAGCGCCGACAGTGTGGCGCCCAGAAAGCCGAAGCAGATCAGCAAAAAAGCTTCCAACAGCAGCGGTAGCGCAAACGCGCTGTGCAGGCGTTTGCGACGGGAGTAGTTGACCATGATGGCTGAACAGGCCGCCCCTGCCATGAAGGACAGCAGGGCGCTGCCCCCGCGCACCACCAGTTCGTACGCACCCAACACCGCGTTGTCGGCCATGGACGAGACGATGCCGGTCATGTGCGAGGTGTACTGCTGAACCGCCAGAAAGCCCCCGGCATTGATGGCCCCGGCCACAAAAGCCAGGGCGAAGCCAAGGTGCCGGTTAGCGGCGGGGGTGCGTCTTCTGCCGGTCAGGCTGCGGATGTATCTGATCGCCATCAAAGGGTCCCGTGGATGCTGAAGTTCCTGAGGCCGTTTTTATCCGATCTGTGCAATCACCGTATCGAGCCTTCAAGACCCTAATGATGACCCGATCACTCACGTTGTCGGGTGTAGCTCAGCAAGCGGTCGGACTCGGCCTTCACCACTGAATAACATTCGCAGCTCAACCGTTCCAGTCGAGAGCGGTCAAGGACCTTGATCTGGCCCCGGCTGTATTCGATGATGCCCTGGCGCTGCAGTTTGCCCGCTGCCTCGGTCACGCCTTCTCTGCGCACGCCCAGCATGTTGGCCATGAGTTCCTGGGTCATGGTCAGCTGATTGCCTGCCAGCCGATCCAGCGACAACAGCAACCAGCGGCACAACTGCTGATCGATCGAATGGTGCCGATTGCACAAGCCGGTCTGTGACATTTGCGCAATCAAGGCCTGGGTGTAGCGCAGCATGAGCAGCAATAGGTCGCCGTGACGATCGAACTCTTCCTTGAGTTTATGGCCGGCCAGGCGGAAGGCGCCCCCGGCGCTCTGAACGACCGCGCGGCTGGACGTGCTCTCGCCGCCCATGAACACCGCGATCCCGACAAGCCCCTCGTTGCCGACTACGGCGATCTCTGCCGAAGCGCCGCTTTCGGTGACCTGCAGCAGGGACACGATCGAGTCGGTGGGAAAGTACACATGACGCAAGGTGTCGCCGGGCTCATACAACACCTCGCCCAATACCAGATCCACCCATTCCATGTGCGGCGCCAGCCGACTGAGTTCTTCATCGGCCAGCGCAGCCAGCAAGTGATTGTCGATCGGCTGCGGCGCGGTGCACATACGGGAACTCCGGAAGAGGGGACGACGAACAGAGAGTACTCCAGCGCGGCGCTGGCACTGGAGGTCAATCATCGGCCGCCTTCTCGAATTCCACTGCCGCTGACGCTGCGGGCCGCGAGCCGCCGCACTCAATGCGCACCCGGCGTTCCACGCCATCATTCACCAGCGTCAGCGTGTCCCCCTCGACCGGCTCGCCATCCATAGTCATTGAGCTGCCCTGGGCATCGCCGCGGACCACCTCGAAGTGATACTGCGTCTCAGCGAATCGGTAGCTCAGGGTAAACCCGGGCCAGTCCACCGGCATCAGAGGGTTCAGCTGCAGCAGATTGCCGGTGCGTTGAAGCCCCAGCAGCGACTCGACGCCCAACCGGTACATCCAGCCAGCGGAGCCGGTGTACCACGTCCAGCCGCCCCATCCTGCATGGGGCGCAATACCGTAGACATCGGCCGCCATCACATAGGGTTCGACTTTATAGGTGTCGATCCTGGCGCCGTTGAGGGGGTCGGCCGGGTTGATCATGTGCAACAGCTCCCATGCTTTGGTCGTGTCGCCCAGCTGCGCAAAGGCCATTGCCGCCCAGACAGCCGCGTGGGTGTACTGCCCACCGTTCTCGCGCACGCCCGGCACATAGCCCTTGATGTAGCCCGGGTCCTGCAGGCCCTTGTCGAACGGGGGATCAAGCAGCAGGACCGCGCGGATGTCGGGTTTGACCAGGTACTGATCCACCGCCTGCATGGCCTGACGCTGTCGGGCGGGTGATCCGGCGCCGGACAACACCGACCAGCTCTGGGCGATGGAATCCAGCCGACACTCATCGTTGACGGAGGAGCCCAGCGGCTGCCCGTCGTCAAACCAGCCGCGGCGATACCACGCGCCGTCCCAGGCAGAGGCTTCCAGATTGTCACGCAGCTGTTTCGCCTGTTCACCGCAGCGCGCGGCGAATTCGCTGTCGCCGTGGCGCTCGGCCAGCCGCGCGAAGCGTTCAAGCACCTGACAACCGAAAAAGCCCAGCCAGACGCTTTCACCCCGGCCGAGATAGCCCACACGATTCATGCCGTCGTTCCAGTCGCCACTGCCCATCAACGGCAGACCGTGTTCGCCACGGCTCAGGCTGTGCTCGATGGCGCGGACACAGTGCCGATACAGCGGCTCCTGCAGCGGCGATACTCCGGGCAAGTCGTAATAGGATTCTTCACCCGGACCCAGGGCGCGCCCGTCAAGGTAGCCGGCGGGTTCGTCCAGCACGGACAGATCATCGGTGACCTCGACGTAGCGACTGGTGGCGGCCACGAGCCACAGGAAATCATCGGAGCAGGCCGTGCGCACGCCTCGATTGAGGGGCGGGTGCCACCAGTGTTGAACGTCGCCCTCGGCGTATTGATGATTCGCGCACAGCAACAGATGCGCCCGCGCCGCCGCCGGGTCGGCATGAATCATCGCCATGCTGTCTTGCAGCTGATCGCGAAAGCCGATGGCGCCGCCCGACTGGTAATAGCCGCTGCGGGCAAGAAACCGGCAGGCGATGACCTGGTACATCAACCAGCCGTTGAGCATCACGTCCAGGGCCGGCACGGGCGTCTTCACCTGAACCACGGAAAGCACCGAGCGCCAGTGATCCTTCACTTTCTGCAACTCCGCCGCCGCCACCTGCACGCCTTTGTAGCGTTGCACCAACTGGGTGGCCGCCTGGGGATTTTTCTCCGCTCCCAGCCGCAAGACCACTTCCGTGCCCTGGCCGTGTGCGAGCGCCACCGTCACCTGTATCGCGGCGCACGGGTCCAGACCGCCACCGGTTTTTCCGGACAGCCCCTTATGCCGCATCGCGGCGGGAGACTGCAGGCTGCCGCAGCGTCCGATGAACTCGGTGCGGTCCGCAGTGACACTGTGATCGACGGAGTCGGTATCGAAAAACGCCACACGCTCGCTGAATTCCACCGACCAGGCGTTGCGCGCAAACAATGCGCCGCTGGCAGGGTCCGAATGGGTGACCACGTGCATGGCTGATTTGCTGCGCAGATCGCCCAGCACCCACTCCACATAGCCCGTCACCGTCAGGTTGCGCTCACGCCCCGACACATTGCGCAGCACCAGCCTGGAGAACTTGATCGGCGCATCCAGCGCCACGTAAACCCAGAGCTCGCTCTGAATGCCGTCTTCCTCGTGCTCGAACACGGTGTAACCAAAGCCATGGCGCGTTCGGTAAGCGCCAGTGCCCGAGGCAGGTTGGGGGGTGGCTGACCAGAAATGCCCGGTGTCTTCATCCCGCAGGTAAATGACCTCGCCGACGGGGTCGCTCACCGGGTCGTTGTGCCAGGGCGTCAGGCGGTATTCGTGGGCATTTTCCGCCCAGGTGTAGGCGCTGCCGGACTCCGAGACCACTGTGCCCATCCGGGCATTGGCAATCACGTTGGCCCAAGGCGCTGGCGTGGGATGGGAGGCCGGTGCGTTGATGATGTACTCACGCCCATCCTGGCTGAATCCACCGTAGGCGTTGTTCAATGACAGCGACATGGGAAACGGGGCAAGGGCCTTCGATGGCACTGGCATATAAAGGCGGGTCGCTACAAACGGCGCGTGCACCCGGACCACGCGGCGGCGCTGAACCTGTTCGGCAAGCGTCCCCAGTCCTTCTGAAAACACCAGGCGCGCAGCCGACA
This sequence comes from Pseudomonas sp. PS02290, assembly GCF_029960075.1. Taxonomy (NCBI): domain Bacteria; kingdom Pseudomonadati; phylum Pseudomonadota; class Gammaproteobacteria; order Pseudomonadales; family Pseudomonadaceae; genus Pseudomonas; species Pseudomonas sp. PS02290. Next base: position 64,228 of record NZ_JASCOY010000013.1, on the reverse strand, counting down.
GGATCAGCGTGCGGTCCTCGTTCGACATTTGCTGCGCCATGCGCACGAATAGGCCGCCCGGCCGGTCCACCAGCGTGGCTTCGCTGCCGGAAGTGACCAGTCCCATGATCGCGTCCTGCAGTTGCTGGCGATAACCCACCTGATCTTCGTTCCAGATCAACAGATCCGTCAGCAGGCCTTTCTGGCGCCAGTAGGCGTGAGCCTGAATCATCTTCTGGACCAGCTCGATATTCTCGAGGCTTCTGACCTGCAACAGCACGATGGGAAGGTCGCCTGAAATCGACTGCCCCCACAGGCCTTGCTGATTGCGCAGGTTGGCCGCCAGCACGGTGCTGTCGGCGCGCAGGCCTGCGTTGGCGTAAATCAGTGACGAGGCCATCTGCTCAAACAAACGGGCATCGGCGGGGGAAACGTTGAGCTGACGCAGCAGCACCTGACTGTGGGTCCATGACAGATCGAAAACCCGATCCGCCAGGTGCCGATCCCGGTATTTGTTGATCAGCGAGAGGCAGTCGTCGCGACTGTCCGCAACACCCGTCACCAGATCGATGGTGCCTTGCTGCCCGGGCTGCAGGGTGATCCGGCAACGGATGGCGACAATCGGGTCCAGGACCGGGCCGGCGCTGCCCGACAGTTGCTCGCAGTCCGGGTCCAGCGCTGCCGGCGACTGGGTGCTGCGGCCGCGACCGATGAAGCGCGCGCGGTCGGTCTCGTAGGAAATGGCCTGAATATCCACGCCATGTGCCGCGAGCAGATGGCACATCCACGGCGTGTGCTCATCGCTGGCGCGGGGCCGACGACTGCAAACGATGGCTTGCAGCGGCAGCAGCAGTTCGGTCTGCACGAACAACTTGCTGAACGCCGGGTGCATGGCGTCCGTTTCCGGCGAAGCCAGCACCACTTCCGCGTAGGTGGTGATCTCCAGCGTCCTCGCAGATTCCCCTCGGTTGGTCACGTGCAGGCGGCGCAGTTCGATGTTGTCTTCAGGGGAAACGACGATTTCCATATGGGTGTCGAAACCCAGTTCCCGGGTGCGAAACTCGGCACGGGCATCGCTGAAAATAGCCTCGTGGCTCTCGGCCCGGTGCAAGGTCGGCTGAAAGGCGGTCGACCAGACGGCGCCGGTGGCAACGTCCCTCAAGTAGCAGAACGTGCCCCAGTGATCCCGAGTGGTGTCTTCCTGCCAGCGGGTGGCGGCCATGTTTTCCAGGCGGCTGTAACCCCCACCTGCGCTGCTGAGCATGACGTGGTACTTGCCGTTGGACAGCAATTGCACCGCCGGGCGCTTGAGCCCCGGGTTGGCGAACACCCTGAGGTCATTCTCCTGGCCGGCGCCTGTATCCCCTGCGGCCGGCTGCTGGGCGGTTTGCAGGTAAGGCGCTGCCACTTTGGGCACCCGCTCTTGCAACAGCAGCAGGGCCGACTGCAGGGCAGGGTCGGATTCAAACCGCCGTTGCATGGGCTGATTGAGTAACACACTGGCCAAGGCCAGCAGACTCATCCCCTGATGGTGGGCCATGAAGGACTGCACCCAGGCATAACGCTGGCCCCTTGGCAGACGCGCTTCGGTGTAATCAATCGCTTCGTAGAATCCGTAGCGCCCGCAGGCGCCTTTGCGGGCAAGACGCTGCAGGTTTTTGCAGGCCGCCTCGGCGTCCACCATCAAGGCCAGCACGCTGGCGTATGGCGCAACAACCACGTCGTCGCCCAATCCGCGCTTGAGGCCGAGGGCCTGAACGCCGAACGCCCGGTACTGATAATTGAAATGCGCATCCAGCGTGTAATAACCCGATTCCGACACCCCCCACGGAATGCCCAGGCGCTTCCCGTGTTCGATCTGCACGGCCACCGCCGCACGGCAGGTCTGGTCAAGCAGACTGCCGTCGTAGTTGGGCATGACCAGCATGGGCATCAGGTATTCGAACATCGAGCCGGACCAGGACATCAAGGTCGGTACGCCGGCGCAGTCACCGAGCAGTCGCCCGAGGGTGAACCATGCCCGCTGGGGAATCTGACCCTGAGCGATGACCACGAAGTTGGTCAGGCGCACTTCCGACGCCAGCAGGTCGTAATAGCCGGTGTCCAGGCGACGCTCGTCGGCGTTGTAGCCGATCACGAACAAGTCGCGCTTGTGGTCATAAAGCAGGGAGAAGTCCATCTGCGCCAGATTGCCCGTCTGCAGGATCAGGCGATCGATCCGGGCGATGGCGTCGAGGGCGGCCTGGCGGACCGCGTCTATGCGCGGGTGATCCTCCGCAGCCCAGTCAGCTTCATCCAGTGTGGAAAGCTCCCGCAGCGTGCGGCCACGTGAGTGTCGACCGATCGAAGGCGTGGGCAGTCGATAACGTTCGAGGGCCGCGATCCAGTCATCACACTGGGCAAGCAACGCGGTTTGCCAATATGCGCTGTCTTCGGTGCCGCCCGCCGGCATGGCCGCCACCCGAGCACGGACGGTCTGTAACGCCGTCAACAGCGCACCGGTTTCATCGATTCCTGCGGACTCTTCGAGCAAGGGATAGAGCGCGTTCAAGTTGCCCGCGGCGTCCGTTGTGTCGAGCAGGGTGTCCAGCGTGATGCGCAGCCCCTTGAGCATGGCAGCATCGAACACCGCGGCGTCGGGCAGCTGGATCAGACCGGCACGCAGGGTCAGCAGGTGCCCGGCCAGATTGCCGCTGTCAACGGTGGAGATGTATTGAGGGCGCAGGGGCTTGAGGGTCTGCGTGTCATACCAGTTGTAAAAATGCTGCTGGTGACGCTCCAGGCTGTCCATGGTGTCCAGCGAGGCGGACAAGCGCTGCAGCAGTCGGTCGGTGCTGAGATAGCCGAAATCGTGGGCCGCCAGATGCGCAAGCAAGGCCATACCCATATTGGTCGGAGAGGTCCGGTGGGCGATCACCGATTTAGGCTCTTCCTGAATATTGTCAGGGGGCAGCCAGTTATCCTGCGGGCCGACGAGTTCGTCGAAGAACGCCCACGTCCGCCGCGAGAGCACCTGAAGGAAGCGCAATGCCTCCACCGAGGGCTCGAACACGGCATTTTCCGGCATCGCGCTCAGGCGCCAGGCGATCCAGGGGCCGGCAGCCCAGGCGAGCAGGAACGGCATGGCGATCGCCAGCGCGAGCGGGTCAGTCAGCAAGCCGACGAATCCGCAGAGGGCGAGCAGAGGGCCGAACCACATCTCGCGGTAGAGCGCCGGCAGCGGGTTTTGCGTGTTGCGCTCGACTTCGCGGGAGGGTTGCCATTGCAGCAAAAGGCGGCGGCTGAACAGGATGCGCCAGAGCGAGCGCGCAATGGCGCCCACGCTGTAATACATCTCGAACGGCAACCATGCGACGGTGGCCGCGATCTGGGCGAGGTCTTGCCCCAGACTCCGGCACAGCGCGGCCAGGTATTGCCGATAAGGCACGTTCAACGGCGGTTGCAACCCATCGGTCAGGGTCCTGAGCAGCGGTTGCATGACCAGCAGGCCGACCACCGCCAAGGTCCAGGCCAGCGGTTCACTGCTGGCGAACCAACCCCAGGCCAGCATCAGCAACACGGCCGCCGGCTCAAGGCTGCGGCGCAGGTTGTCGAGGATTTTCCAGCGCGCCATCACATCGAGACGGTTGCGTGCCCATTCGCCGCGCGTGTTCCGGGTCCAGGGCAGGATCCAGGGGATCAATTGCCAGTCGCCGCGAATCCAGCGATGACGTCGTTTGACGTCCACGCTGTAGCGAGACGGATATTGCTCATACAACTGCACGTCGCTGAGCAGGCCCGACCGGGCGTAGCAGCCCTCGATCAAGTCGTGACTGAGGACCTGGTTGTCCGGCAGACAGCCCTCCAACGCACAGGTGAACGCGTCGACATCGTAGATGCCCTTGCCAATGAAGGAGCCCTGTTTGAACAGGTCCTGATAAATGTCCGAGACCGCCCGGGTGTAGGGGTCAACGCCGCCGCCACTGCCGAACAGGCGCGAATAGATCGAGCGGGGGGTGCTGGTCAGGCTGATGCCGACCTGGGGTTGCAACAGCGCGTACCCGGAAATGACACGCTCACGGCTTGCATCGAACACCGGGCGGTTGAGTGGATGCATCATCGCGGCCACACACTGGCGGGCCACCTCGCCCGGCAGGAGGGTGTCGGTGTCAAGGGTCAGCACATAACGCACCGTGCCAAGGGCCGAGGTGTCACCCACGATGGTGGTGAAACGGTCTTCGCCCGCGCCACGCAGCCACGCGTTGAGGTCGGTCAGCTTGCCGCGTTTGCGCTCGTGACCCATCCACGCGCGTTCACTGGCGCTCCAGCGGCGAGGGCGGTGAAACAGGAAAAACCGCGCCGGCAATTCGTCCGCATACTTGCCGTTGAGCCGATTGATTGCCTCTGCGGCATAGGCGAGCAGGTCGGCATCCGGCGCTTGCACTTCAGTGGGTGAATCGAGGAAATCGGTCAGCAGCGCGAAGAAAAGATTGCTGTCGCGATTGGCCAGGAACCTGACCTCCAGGCCTTCGACCAATTCGTCGACGTCCGGGCGCGAACCGATCAGCGTCGGAACGGCGACCAGCGTGCGCGCCTCATCGGGAATCCCGTCGGCGTAATCCATCTTCGGCAGCATGGCGGGCAGCAGGCTGAACGTGACCAGCCAGTTGATGAGGCTGAAGGCCAGGCGACTGGTCATGACCAGGCAAGGCACTGCCAGTGCGATGAGCGCGAGATCAGGCATTCCGTCACGGTGTGCCGAGGACAGCAGCGGCAGCGCAAAAATAATCGTCAGGGCACCGGCAGGGGCCAGGTAAAACGTCAGCGGTGAGCTTTGCAGCAGGCGTTTCCAGCGTTCGTGAAAGGGCACACGGGCGCCGAGTTTTTCTTCAAGAACGCCGATTCCGGGGCCCACCAGAAAAAAACCGATATGGCGGACGAGATCATCTCCGGCTGAAGCGTCCCGGTGTTCCCGGGACAGCGCCACAACGCTCTGCGCGACGGACATCTCAGTGCGTCCACTGCGCCTGGCCAGCCGTTCGATGACGTGGCGATAGCTGTCGCGGGTGGCGAAGTCCATGCGCGGATAGACCTCGGCCGGGTCCTGTTGGAGGGTCTGCTCCACATGGCTCATGGCTTCGACAAACTCACGCCAGGGGGTCGCTGACAGCAGGCGCAGGCTGGCGATGCTGTTGCTGATGGACATCTGATCCGCAGACTGCTGCTGCGCATCGAATTGCACCTGCCGCTCGATACTCGAACCGGTCTCGGCGAGCAACTGCTCGATCCAGTTGAGCGGCAGCGCCAGGGCAGCGCTTTGACCCTGCAGCCGGCGGGCGAACTCGGCCACGAATGCAGCGGTCATGGGCGGGGAAGAATGGGCCATGTCAGCGACGCTCAGCACCACGCTTTTCACGTCGTGCTCGGACACCTCGATGAGCCGCTCGGCCCAGTCATCGGCCAGATTACGATCGTCCCAGTTGGCCATTACCCGCGAGGCGACCCGCCTCAGGTTCTCGATCAAGGCCAGGCGCAGCATGATCGGAATGGCCCACAACTCGCCCAGCGTCAGCGGCATGACCGTCTGATAAGAGACAACGAAGCGCTTGAGGCTCAGTTCGTCAAAGCGGCCGTCACCGTGGGAAATCGTCTCCAGGGCAATGTCATAAACCCTCGGCAGGCCGCTGGAAGGCCCATTGCTCAGGCGCGGCAACTCACGGCTGTAACCCTTGGGCAGGTGGGACCGTGCGGTGCGGATGTGATCTTCGATGAGGAAAAAATTATCGAGCAGCCACTCGGCGGCAGGGGTCATACGGCGCTCGGACGCCTGGGCTTGAGTCAACGCACTGCAGCTTTCCTTGAGCAATGCCTCGTTGTCATCCAGCCTGCCCAGCAGAAAGTCCCGCGTGGTGACTGCGCCGAGCTGATGTTGGTTGGCCAGGGCAATGCCGTGGCTGGCCATCTGGTCGGCGTTGAACAGTTCGGCGCGCAGCAGCCGTTCGTAGGCGAACGCAAGCTTCGGATGGGTCCCGGCGCGACCCGCCAGTCTGACCCGGGAGATCGCCTGTTTGGTGCGTGTCCATGTGCTCGTCATTAGTTTCCCTTAAATGACTTGCACTCCGGCGGACGCAGCGTGTTGGGCGGTGTGCACAGCGGAGCGCCGGCACCGATGTGCCCTGGTGAACGAAGCGTTCAAGCCACGACAGTGTGAGTACGCTTTCTCAGGGCTGTCTGTTCGCTGGCGCACATAGCGTCGCGCGCAGGCCTTTTGCTGCCCGGTTCTCCAGCGTGATTTCACCGCCGAGGCGTCGTGCAATCGATTGCACGATGGTCAGCCCCAGCCCGGCCCCCTGATCGTTGCCGCGACTGTAGAACCGCTCGAAAAGACGCTCCCGTTCGGCTTCGTCAATGCCGGGTCCCTCGTCCGCCACGCTGAGCTGGAAATAGCCATTGCTCACCCCCAGGGTGACGACCACCTGACCGTTCAAGGGCGAAAAATTGACCGCATTGGTGACCAGGTTTTGCAGGGCAATGTCGATGGCGGCGAAATCGGTTCTTACCATCAGGGAAGGTTCATCGCAGTCGAACACCAACTCCAGCCCCCGGCTCAATACCCACGGCGTCATTTGCACCAGGCTCTCGCGTACGGCCGCGACGATATCGGCGTTGCGGGTGAGAACGGCCCCTGCACCGGGTTCCAGCCGGGCGACGGTCAGCAACTGATTGACCAGCCGTGTCGTGCGGTCGACGCCGACGATGAGGTAACTCAGGGACTGGTCGCGCTGTGCCTCATCGTGTGCCTCCAGCACGTTTTGCGCATGCACACGCAGCACCGCCAGCGGGGTGCGCATTTCATGGGCGGCGTCGGCGATGAAGCGCCGTTCGCGGCTCAGCACCTCCTGAATCTGTCCAAGCAATCTGTTCAGGGCCGCTTGCATGGGCTCCAGCTCGCTGGGCAGCGGTGCCAGCTGCAAGGGTTCGAGGGAGCCCGGATGACGACCGCGCAGCGTGGCGGCCAGATCGGCCAGCGGCTTGAGTCCCCAGCCAATGGCCAGCCAGATCGCGCCCATCAGCAGCAGGCTGCCGATCAGATTGGGGATCACCGTGTGGCGAACGATGCGGTTGACCAGGTCCGAGCGCACGTCGTCGCGCTCGCCGACCCAGATCAGCAGGTCGTGTTGCTCGTCCCTGAGCACGAAGGTGCGCCACTCATGTTTGCCCAGATCATTGATGTCGCTGAAGCCGTTGTACTGCGGCGCACGGGTCAGGCTCGGCGCGCTGGGGGTGTGCACCAGCAGCCGGCCTTGAAGGTCCCAGACCTGAAAGGCGATTTTGCTCTCGTAGGGGTGGCCGTCGATTCGGGGTTCGGCCTGAGCCAGGGCCTCATTGAACGCCTGGTATAACTGCGCGTGCTCCTGCCGCGCCAGAGGCATGCGCATCACGCCCTGCAGCAACCGGGCATTGGTGGCGAGCTGGGCATCGTAGACTTCGGCGATTTCGTGGTTGCTGTCATGGAGGTTGACCAGCGTCAGGATCAACAGCCCGATCAGCACCAGTCCGAGGATCAGGGTCAGCGTGCGGCGGCGGATCGACGTCACGGGCGATCCTCCACCAGGTAGCCGACGCCGCGTACGGTGCGGATCAGCTCGCTGGAGAACTTCTTGCGCAGGTGATGGATGTGCACTTCGAGGGTGTTGCTCTCTGCTTCTTCGTTCCAGCCGTACAGCAACTGCATCAAGCGTTCGCGGGTCATCACCCGGCCAGGAGGCGAGAGCAGTTCGTACAACAGCTGGTATTCCTTGGGGGTGAGGGCGACGGGTTCGTTCTTGTAACTGACTTGCTGGGTGGCCGGGTCCAGGCGGATGCCCGCGTGCTCGATCGTGACCCGCGCGCGGCCGGCACTGCGCCGCAACAGCGCCCGCAGGCGGGCCTTGAGTTCTGACAGGTCGAAGGGCTTTATCAGGTAATCGTCGGCCCCCGCGTCGAGGCCGGCAATGCGGTCCTCGGTGGCGTCCCGTGCCGTCAGGATCAGCACCGGCAGCGCCGAGCCGCTTTCCCGCAGGCGCCGCAACACTGCCAGGCCGTCCAGCCTGGGCAATCCAAGATCGAGAATGGCCAGGTCGAAGACTTCGCTCAACAAGGCATGGATGGCGCTGGCGCCATCTTTCACCCAGTCCACCGTGTAGCCTTCGCGACTCAACGCCTGATGAATGCCCTCGCCGAGGGCAACATCGTCTTCAACCAGCAGCAAACGCATGAATGCTCCGTCATTTCAGTTTCTTGTTTACGTCCACCAGCAATAGCTGGATATCTTTACGGCGTCCACTGTCCGCCACTTCGCGGCCGGGGCGGGGTGCGGCGAGCAACGCCTTTTCCAGCGCTGCCTTCGCCTGAGCGTAGTGGCCCTGGCGGTAGAGATGATCGCCCCAGAAGTAAAGCGGATCGATGCCGTCGGGATTGAGTTTCAGCGCCTGCTCCAGCAGTCCTTGTGCCTTATCCGGGTCGCCGAACCCGATCGGCCATCCCGGCACGCGATCATAAAGCGCCGCCAGGCTGGCGTAGGCGGAGCCTTGCAAGGCATTGGGGTCCAGCGTCATGGCTTTCTCAAGATCGGCTTTCGCGGTTTTCACCTTGCTCAACGCACCGAGCCCGCCCTGGGCACCGGCCCAACTGCTGGTGACAATGCCCGACCATATCCAGGCCTCGGCGACGGCGGGACGCTGCTGGGTAAAAGCGGAGGACTTGGCGGCCAACTGTTCGAATGCAGAAACGCGCTGATCGTCCGGCAACTGGTATTGAATTCGCGCCCACTCCTGCTGAATCCCGGCCAGGCGTTGCTGGTCAGGGGCATCCAGTGCCCACACGGGCAGGGCGAGTGTGGCGAGCAGTACGACGAGTAGACGTTTCATGGTTTGGTGCTCTTGTCGAAGGGGGCGCTACTGAGTCGGCGAATGAGGGGCAAGTGCTTGCGCAGCCCACGGTCCACCACGGCGGGCAGCAGGCTGTTGAGGCGGACGAAGAACTGTTCTGGCCAGCCCATATAAAGCTCGCGCTGATTACCCACGATCGCACGGACAACGGCGGCGGCGACCGTCTGCGGATCGTCCTCGGCGGTTTTCAGTGCAGAGTTGAGCGCGCGCGCGGCGGGACTGTTCATCGTAGTGCGGGTGGCGCGCGGGGCGACGTACAACACGCCGACCCGCGTATCCGCCAGCTCACGGCGCAGGGCCTCGGAAAACCCGCGCAGCGCAAACTTGCTGGCGCAATACGTGGCGTAACCGGCATAGCCGATCGAGCCATAGGTCGAACCGACGTTCACCACCATGGCGCGGCTGGCCTGGCGCAGCAGCGGTAATAACAGGCTGGTGAGCTGAATCGGCGCGTTCAGGTTGATGTCGAGCATCGAATCGATCTCGGGCCCAGGCAACTGTTCCAGCATGGCGAAATGATTGATGCCGGCGGCGTTGATCAGCAGGTTGACCCCTTCCATCGCCTGCGCGGTCATCAGTACGTGCTGACGACCTTCGGCGGTGGTCAGATCGGCCTTCACCCAGTGCAACAGATGCGGGTACTGCTGTTGCAATGGCAACAGCGGCTCCTGATGACGGCAGACGGCGAGCACTTCGGCGCCATGGCTGCACAGCGCCTGGGCAATGGCCATGCCGATGCCGCCACTGGCCCCGGTCAGGACGACGCGGGTTTCAGACAGACGCATGGGCGAGTTCCTTCACGGGTTCGTCGTGTACGAGGGGCAACTGGCGGAACATCTCGGTGTACAAGCCGTACACCACTTTCGAGGCCTTGATCACGGCCGCCTGATCCTCCGGATCTTCGAGACGGTCCATCAGCGCGCGGTAGGTCTCCATGTGGCCGACATCGAGGCTGCCATGGGAACTCAGGTAACTGAACGCAGTGGCCGGGAGTGCCAGGCGCTGCTGAATGCTGCCGGCGGCATGGGTCGCCAGGGCGATGCTGGTACCTTCCAGCACGTTGACCATGCCGAACAGTCCCACCGGGTTGCCCCGCGCGATGAGATCGTAGAGGTAAGCGACCATGAGCTCGATGGGCAGACCGGGCGTGCCGTCACGCACGGCATCGGCATCGCCACCGCAGGCGCGCAGGTCGTTGAGGATCCACTGCTCGTGGCCGTATTCGTCTTCGATGTACTCGCAGACCGCGCCACGCAGCCATTCCAGCCGGGAAGGCAGGCGCGCGCCACAGGCCATCATCAATGGCATGGTGTGCCGCACGTGGTAGTAGGCCTGGGTCAGGAAGGCGCGATAGCTCTCCAGCGAGACCTCACCGTGCAGCGCCTCATGGATGACGGGCAGATTGAACAAGGTCTCGCGCTCGGTGCGGGTGGCGTCTTGCAGGGTTTGGAAAAAACTCATGATTGAAGGTCCTTTGCTCGCGTGGGCTCAGTGAACAGATGTCGATAATTCGCCAGAATGGCGTCGCGCCGGGGTCGGCCGTTGGCGGTGGCCATGCCGTTGGCGGTGGTGAAAGGCTGATCGAGACGCGTCCAGTTGTGGACGCGCGCGTAGTCGGGCAGCGCCTGGTTGGCCTGGGCGACAGCGTTGTGTATTTGCGCGTCGGTGGTGTCCGGGCGCAGTGGCCACAGCAGCGCATGATTGCGAGGCAGGGCTTCGCCGTAGACAAATGCCTGAGCGATCCGACCGCGTTGGGTCAGTTCGGCCTCGACCCACTCAGGGTTGACGTTGCGACCATAGCTGGTCACGAACTGATGCTTCTTGCGCCCGTGAAGGTAGAGATAGCCGTTGGCGTCGAACTCACCGAGATCACCGCTCGGCCACCACTCGGGTGTGGGTTCCGCGTCGCCGAGATAGCCCAGCATCCGCGACCCGCCAATCAGGACCTCGCCGTCTTCGGCCAGGCGTATCTGCACATGGGGCAAGGGTTTGCCGACGCTGCCGGGATGGTGGTCGTCGGGGCGGTTGAGGGCCACGACCGACGCGCACTCCGACAGGCCGTAGCCTTCGTACACCGGAACGCCGAGGGCTTCGGCGCGCAGCAAGAGTTCATGGGTGACCTTGGCGCCGCCCACTGCGATGAAGCGCAGCGCTGCCGGGTTAAACGCATTCATCTCGCAAGCGCTGACCAGCAGCAGCAACAGCTGCGGAACCAGGATCATGCTGTGGGGCTGGCGCACCGCCAACGTCGACAGCAGGCGCGGCAACTCCACGCCACTCGCCCCTTGTATGCCCAGGGTTCGCTGACTCGGCAGACTCAGCATGGCCCCGGCGTAAAGCGCGGCGTAGCAGCCAACGTTTTCAAGCAGGATCGCCAGAGGCAAGAGTGAAAGGTGGTGGGCGGGCTGGCGAGATTCGCTGGCGCGCTGCAGCTCGAATGCCACGGCGAGTACGCTTGCGGCGTCCAGGCAGACACCTTTGGGGGTGCCGGTCGTGCCAGACGTAAAGGTGAGCTTTGCCGTCCCGACGGGCAGGGGCGACGGCTGACGGTTCACGCGCCGCCAGAATCCCTCCTCATGACGGAATGCCGAGGGAGCAAGTTCACTAGAGTAGCTGTCGTCAGCAATGACCACGTCGGCCTGACTCTGCTCCAGGCAATGACGGCGCTGGGCGGCGCTGAAGAACGGCGGCAGCGTCACACAGGCCAGGCCTGCGAAGAGGATCGCCAGGTCCCAGATCAGCAGGTCCGGGCCATTCTCAAGGGCGAGGGCCACGACCCGGGCGTCGAGGTCCTTGAGCCTTTCCTGACGCAGATTGATTTCTGCGTCCAGCTCGGCATAGCTCAATTTCAGGTCATCGCCCCACAGTGCACACGCATCGGGCTGCGCGGCGGCGAGGTCAGTGATGCGCTGGCGGAAGCCGGTCAGTTCAGGCGACATGGCAACTGTCCTCCAGTGTCAGGGGTAATCTGAAGCGTTCAAACACGCCGCTGCTGCTCAAGTGCAGGAAGCCTGCGCGGATGTCTCCCACGTGCACGCTGGGTTGAGAATCGTAGTAATTGCCCCACGCGTGCCTGTCGTCACCCAGGCGCAGAGGGTCGGCAACGCAAAGCGTAAGGGGTCGCAGGCCAAGGCGATTGAAGCTGTTCACCAGTCCGGCGTTGCCGGTGAACGCCACCCATTCCAGGCCGCTCATGGCGAGCAGCCAGGTCACAGTGATGATGCTCAGTCGCGCGCTGCCCAAGTTGCTGGCGGCGAGGTTGCCCACTTCGACGATGCCCTGACGGTCCACGGGCCTGCCTGCACTGGCTTCGATGATGTGCTCGACAGGCTGATCCAAATAGTTCTCCAGGAACAGCGCGCCGGAGGTCGCCACCCGCACGCCGGCCACGGCGCAGAGGGTGCCTGTGTTGTCGTGGAGTCCAAACAGCTCCGGCATGAAGCTGCGGATCTCGGCGTTGTGGGCCTGGCGAAAGCGATGCTGGATAAACGTCTCGTAGGCGTCGCGCAGTGGCTCCTGAGTCAAGGCACGATTGAGCGTAAGGGGCGGTGATTGCGCAGTGCCGAATCCCATAGGCAGGCAATCCAGAGGCAGCGCACCGGACGGCTTTGAGTGCTGTGGTAATCGGTTATTCCAGTCCAGACCCTGCATGGGTGTGGCTCCTCCCCAGTGGTGATGGGGTGGAGTATCGGTGTCGATTCTTAACGAAGTCTGAAGGTAGAGAAATTCACCTGGCCTGGCGTTTTCGCAACCTGCGCGGCGTCTTCAGACTGTCTTAAGACAGTGGCCTCAAGGTGCGCGGAAATCAGCAACATCCTCCCACTCAGCGAGCGCCCCAACATGATTTCAACCCCACACCGATACGCCAGACTGTCGATGTCCCTGCACTGGTTGATGCTGGCGTTGTTCGTCGGCGTTTACGCCTGTATCGAGCTTAAGGGGTTCGCCCCTCGAGGAAGCACGTTGCGCTCGCTGTTGTCAGGCATGCACGGCATGTTCGGTCTGTCGATATTTGCACTGGTCTGGCTGCGTTTGCTGGGCAGACTGATGTACCAGGCGCCACCCATCACGCCGGCCCCTCGCACCTGGCAACTCGGGATGGCCCACCTCGTTCATGGGCTGCTGTACGCACTGATGATCGCGACACCGGTGCTGGCCTGGCTGATGCTGGCGGCGGGTGGCAAGCCGATGCCGTACTTCGGCTTCTTCCTGCCCGCGCCCGTGTCCGTCGACCCTGATCTGGCCAGACAAATCAAAGGCTGGCACGAGTGGGCCGGGAATCTGGGCTATTGGTTGATCGGCGTACACGCGGCAGCGGGGCTTTTCCATCATTACCTTGTCCGCGACAACACCCTGCGCCGCATGCTGCCGTTGACGGCCGAAAAGCGTTAAGCGGTCACTGCTGTTATCACTCCACCGCCACCCAGTGATCCGCCGCCACCGCCGAAAACCGCTGCACCGGCGCGACAAAATCCGCTGTTTTGATCGGATCGGGCCGTTCCAGCTCCTTGAGCAAGCTCTTGAAATCCCGGCGCCGGCCCACTTCCGGCACCGGCACTGCCGCCAGCAAACGTCGGGTGTAGGGGTGTTGCGGGTTGTGCAGCACCTGATCACGGGCGCCGATTTCGACGATGCGTCCGCCGTACATCACCGCCACGCGGTGGCAGATGCGTTCGACCACGGCCATGTCGTGGGAGATGAACAGGTAGCTCAGCCCATGCTCGGCGCGCAGCCGTTCCAGCAGCTCCAGCACCTGGGCCTGAACCGAGACGTCCAGCGCCGAAACCGATTCGTCCGCGATGATGACTTTGGGGTTCAGTGCCAATGCCCGGGCGATGCAGATCCGCTGGCGTTGCCCGCCGGAAAACTGATGGGGGTAGCGTTCAAGGGTGTCCCGTGGCAGGTCGACCTGCTGCAGCAGCTGCGCCACGCGCTCACGCCGCTGGGATTCGGGCATCTTGTCGTGAATCAGCAGCGGCTCGCCCACCAGATCGAACACGGTCTTGCGCGGATTGAGCGCCGCATACGGGTCCTGGAACACCATCTGCACGTCGCGGCGCACCCGCTGCAACGCGTCACCCTGCAAACCGTTGAGTTCCTGCCCGAGCAATTTGACGCTGCCCTGATAGCTGAGCATGTTCATCAAGGCCTTGCCGGTGGTGGATTTGCCGCAGCCGCTTTCGCCGACCAGCCCCAGGGTTTCGCCCTGACGCAGCTCGAAACTCACGCCCTCGACCGCATGCACGGTGCGCGTCGTTTCGAACCAGCCGTGGCGCAGAGGAAAGCGCACGCTGAGGTCCTTGACCGCGAGCACCACCGGCTGTTCCGTCATGACATCAGGCGGCGGGGCGCTGCCCAGCACCGGCACGGCGGCCAGCAATTTGCGCGTGTAAGGCGCCTGCGCGTCGGTGAACACCTGGTGCAACGATCCGCGCTCTTCCATGCGCCCCTGATTCATCACCACCACTTCATCGGCCATCTCGGCGACCACGCCCATGTCGTGGGTAATGAGTAAAAGGCTGGTCGCGAACTGCTGCTGCAACTCGCGCATCAGCTCAAGGATCTGCGCCTGAATCGTCACATCGAGCGCGGTGGTCGGCTCGTCGGCGATGAGGATTTCCGGCTGACAGAGCATCGCCATGGCGATCATCACCCGCTGGCGCATGCCGCCCGATAACTCATGGGGGTACTGGGTCAGGCGTTTGTCCACCTGGGGCATGCGCACGGCGTCGAGCATGGCGCGGCAGCGCTGGTGAATCTCGCTGCGACTCAACGCCTCATGCCGGCGCAGGGTTTCCGCCAGTTGCTGGCCGACAGTCAGCAGCGGGTTCAGCGACGTCATCGGTTCCTGAAAGATCATGCCGATGCGCTTGCCGCGCAGGCGTTGCAGCTCTCGCTCCGGCAGACTCAGCAGGTCGCGGTTGTCGAACAGGATCGCGCCACCGGGAACACTGGCCGCCTTGGGCAACAGGCCCATGATCGCCAGGGACGACAGCGATTTGCCGCTGCCGGATTCGCCGGCGATGCACAGGGTGCGGCGCGGATACAGGGCGAAACTCAACTCATCGACCACCCGACGCCGTGACGCGCCGCCACCGACGTCGATGCTCAGCCGCTCCACCGACAGACTCGGCTGCTCGGCTGGCTTCACTGGAACACCACTTTCGGAAAGTAGAACGACACCACCCAGTTCGGCAGGTCGACGATTTCGCTGATGCGCAGATCGCCGCACACCGAGCACAGCATATAGGCCTGCTCCGCCGGCATGCGGTGCTCGCGGCACAGCCAGTCGATGGTGTTGGCGACGGCCTGGCGGGCGGCTTGCATCAGGTCCGGGCCGATGCCGGTGAAGGCTTCGTAGCCGGCGCTGTCCAGGTGCCCCGTCACTGGGCCGGGGGTGCTGAAACGCGGCGTGGCCAAGGGCGTTTGCTTGATCAGGTCGAGCGTGACCACCACATCCATGGCGCTCTCGATGGCGGTGCCGCAGACCTCGCCATCGCCTTGGGCCGCGTGGGTATCGCCGATGGAAAACAGCGCGCCGGCGACTTCCACCGGCAGGTACAAGATGCTGCCGGCCGCCAGGTCGCGGATGTCCAGATTACCGCCGACCCGACGCGGCGGCACGATGGAATGCAGCCCGGCTTCGGCCGGCGCCACGCCGACGGTGCCGGCGAACGGCTTGAGCGGCACTTTGGCGAAATCACCGAAGGCGGCGGGGGCAAGGGTTTGCGTGTCGTAGTGCCACAGCGCTAACGCAGGCGCCTGAAACTGGTCGGCGAGCAGGCCGAAGCCGGGGATGTTGGCGGTCCAGCCGAAGCCCCCGGGCTTGAAGCTGTCCAGGGTTATTTTCAGGATGTCACCGGGCTCGGCACCCTCGACGTAGATCGGTCCGGTGACCGGATTGATCTGGTCGAAGGGCATGACGCTGACGTCGGCCACTTGCGATTGCGCAGTGAAATAGCCGTTGGACGAATCCCGGCAGTTCATCTGCAACGTAGTGCCGGGCGCCACGCGCTCGACCGGGGTAAAGCTGTGGTCCCAGCCGAAGTGGCTGTTGACGCTGTGAATGGTCTTGACCAGGCAGTTCTGGCACATGGGTGCGGACCTCGTTGCTAAGGGGCAGGGCGTGATGGCCTGTGACCCGGCGTCTACCGGGAACAGGCCAGCGCGAGATCACTTCACCCAGATGTAGTCATAGTTGACCGGCACGTGGACCGGGTCGACGTACAGCGCGTCGTCGCCACCCATGCGCTTGGAACGCACGGTGAAGCGTTGCTCGTTGAAGATCGGCACCCACGGCGCATCGGCCATGGCGTCGGTGAAGATCTTCTTCCATGCCTCGGTGCGCTCGGCCTGTTGTTCCGGGCGTGCCATTGCGTCAGCTTTGGCGGCGCGTTCATCCAGCGCTTTGTTGCAGTACAACGACCAGTTCCAGCCGCCTTCGACAGCGCCGGTGCAACCGAGAATCGGGCCGTAGAAGTTCGACGGGTCCGGGAAGTCGGCGATCCAGGCCATCCCGCCGGACCACACCATCGGCGCCTGATCTTTGGAGCTGCCGGCGGCAATCACGTTAGCCTGGGCCAGGGATTTGATCTGCACGCGGATGCCGACCTTGGCCAGGTCCTGCTGGATCGATTGGGCGATGCGCGGCTGCGGGTCGGTGTTCATCACGTACAGCTCGGTGTCGAAACCCTTGGCCAGACCGGCGTCGGCCAGCAGTTTTTTCGCACCTTCGGCGTCGTAGGGCAGGCCCTTGTACTGCGTGTCATAACCGGGCATCGCCGGCGGCAGCGGCTGGTTGGCCGGCACTGCGCGCCCGTTGATGATGCGCACGATGCGTTCCTTGCTGATGGCCATGTTGATGGCCTGGCGCACCTTGAGATTGTCGAACGGCGGCAGGGTGGTTTTCAGCGTCACGTAGCCGGTCTGCAACTGATTGCCGGTGACCAGCAATTGTTTGGAGGCCGGGTCGTTCTTGAACTGCAGGAACTGCGCGGGTGGCACGCCGTCGCCGGCAATGTCCACTTCGCCCTTGTTCAGGCGCAGCAGCGCAACGGTCGGGTCCTGGCCGATTTCGAAGGTGATCTTGTCGACGTAGGGCAGGCCCTTCTGGAAGTAATTCGGGTTCTTCACCAGTTCGAGCTTCTGCCCCAGTTTCCACTCGGCCAGGCTGAACGCGCCGCTGCCCACCGGGTGTTTGCCGAAGTCGGCGCCCCATTGCTCCACCGCTTCCTTGGGCACCACCGAGGCGAAGTTGATGGCCATGATGTGCAGGAAGGTCGCGTTCGGTGCGCTCAGCGTGATGGTCAGGTGTTGGTCGTCGACCACCTTGATGCCGCTGAGGGTGGTGGTCTTGCCGCCGGTTACGTCTTCATAACCGACGATGGAGCTGAAGAAACCGGCGCCCGGGCTCTGGGTTTTCGGGTTGACGGTGCGCTCCAGGGAATACTTGACGTCATTGGCGACCAGCTCACGGCCGTTCTGGAATTTCACGCCCTTGACCAGGGTGAAGCTGTAGACCAGCCCGTCCGGGGAAATGCTGTAGTCCTCGGCGAGGCTTTTCACCAGCTCGGTGGTGCCGGGTTTGTAGTCCATCAGGCGGCCGAACAGGCTTTTGATCATCGACCAGTTCTGCCAGTCGTAGCCAATCGCCGGGTCCAGCGTCGCGACATCGTTCTGGTAGGTCACCACCACATCGCCGCCGCTTTTCGGCGAGTCGGCCCACAGTGGCGTGGTAAACAGCGTGGCCGCCACGGCCAGGGTCAGCGCGTTGATCTTCATTGTTGTGCCCCGTTGTGTTGATGGAATTCAGTGCTGCTTGATGTCGATGCGCGGGTCCACCAGCGGGATCACCAGATCCGCCAGCAGGTTGCCCAGCACGATGGCCACCGCCGACAGCGTGGTGACGCCGACGATGACCGGGATGTCGACTTGCTGGATCGACTGCCAGGCGAGCTGACCGATGCCCGGCCAGCCGAACACCGACTCGACCACCACCAGCCCGCCCATGAACACGCCGATGTCGATGCCGATCATCGGGATCACCGGCACGATCGCGTTGGGCAGCACGTGCACGAACACGATCCGCGCCCGGCTCAGGCCCTTGGCCCGTGCGGTGCGGATGAAGTCCTGATGCAGCACTTCGATCATCGAAGAGCGGACCATGCGCGAATACCAGCCGCTGCCGAGCAGCCCGAGGGTCAGCGCCGGCAGCATCAAATGGCTGGCGCCGCCATAGCCGCCCAGGGGGAACCAGCCCAGTTGCACGGCGAAGAAGTACAGAAACAGCATGGCGGCGATGAATTGCGGCGCCGACACGCCGACGAAGGAGAACGCCATCAGCAGCTTGTCGGCGAAGCTGTCGCGCTTTAGTGCCGCGAGCATGCCCAGGCTGATGCCGATCAGCAGCTCGAAGCCGATGCCGGCTGCCATGAGTTCCAGCGAAGGCCGCAGTCGCGCGCCGATCAGTTCACTCACGGGGGTGCGCTGGATGTAGGAGCGGCCAAGGTCGCCGTGGAGCAGGTTGCCCAGGTAACTCAGGTATTGCTGATAGAAGGGCAGGTCCAGCCCCAGTTGCGCCCGAATCGCCGCGACCACTTCAGGGGTCGCGCTGCGCCCGGCGATTTGCCGCGCCGGGTCGGCAGGCAGCAGGAACAGCAACAGGTAGGTGATGAAGGTCACGCCGAGCAGAATCAGCAGCGCGTAACCGACCCGGCGGCAAATGAACGGCAGCATCAGCGACGCCCCTTGAGTGTGGGGTCGAGTTCGTCGCGCAGGGCGTCGCCGACCAGGTTGAACGCCAGAGACAGGAGGATGATCGCCGCGCCCGGAATGAACACCAGCCACGGCGCGGAGGTGAAGTAGGTCTGGCTCTCGAAAATGATGTTGCCCCAGCTCGGCGTCGGCGGTTGCACGCCCACGCCCAGGTACGACAAGGTGGCTTCCAGCAAAACGGTGGTGGAAATGCCCAGCGTCGCCCACACCAGAATGGTCGGCAGCAGATGGGGCAACAGATGGGAGAACAGGATGCGCAGGGAACTGGCGCCGAGGGTGCGCTCTACGGCGACGAAATCCCGCGCACTCAGCGCCACGGTTTCCGCGTAAATCACCCGGGCGATCTGCACCCAGTTGACCATCGCAATGACCATGGCAACGATCCACACGCTGGGCTGGAAAATCGCCGACAGGGCAATCGCCAGCAGCAGGGCGGGGAAGGCCATCATCAGGTCGGTCAGGCGCATCAACGCGCTGCCGAGCCAGCCGCGCACAAAGCCGGCAGTCAGGCCCACCAGCGTACCGATCAGCACCGCCAGCCCGTTGGCCAGCACGCCGATGAACAGCGAGGTGCGCGCGCCGAAAATCAACCGCGACAGCAGGTCCCGGCCGAGCAGGTCGGTGCCCATCCAGTACGGCGTCGACGGAGCCATGGGCGCGCCTTCCAGAGTCAGGCCTTCGACGAATTGCTCATCCGGGTCGAAGGGGCTTATCCACGGGGCCAGCGCCGCGAGCAGCACCACGGTGACGATGAACAGCAGCGAAATCGCCACGGCCGGTCGACTTAACAAGGCCTTGAGGGTGTTCATGCGCGGTCCTCGTCCCGCGCCGCGAGGAGGTCGACGCACAGCGTTTCGATCGGCCGGTTCAGCTGCATCGACAGACTGCGCAAACGCTCGTACGCCGTCGCCTCATTGATGCGCTGGGTCACCATCAAGCGCGCCAGGGCCTGGGCCATGAGCGGACGCAGTGCCAGGCGCTGTTGCAAATCGTTGAGCCGTTCGGCATCGGCGCGCTGCCGCTCGCGCAATCCCACCGCCATCATCAGCGTGGTGTACACCGAGCCCTGGCTGATGGGTTTGTTGAGCAATGCCGTGGCGCCAAGCTGCAGCGCCCGCTGGATCTGCGACAGGGTTTCGTGGGCCGTCAGCGCAACGATGGGAATGCTGGCCGCATTCAGCGCCTCAACGGCGAGGGGGCTGGCGAAATGTTCGATTTCAAGGATCGCCGCGAAACAGCCTTGGGTGTCACACGGTCCATCGTGATCCAGCGCTTGCGAGTGGATACCCAGGCGTTGAAGGCTCTTGCCCAGATTGGCCTGACTGCGTTCATCGCAGTCGATCAGCAGCAAGTGACCCTGGTCGAAAGCAGGAAAGGCGCGTGTGTTCATTTGACGATCCTCAAGCGCGGTGCCGGGGTGGCGTGTCGGTCGACCCCATCGGCGTGTACATCCGTAACAGTGAGATAAGGGTCGGCGGCAATGGGGTGAGGCGCCGACTGCACAACCTGGAAGCATCCATCGCGCAGTTCAGCGATATGACTGGCCAGCGCGCTGTGATGATTGCGCGCCGACAGACTGACGGTGCCGAGCACGCTGGCAACCGGGTGGCCGTAGAGGTGCTCGCAAATCGCCTTGGGCGACGCATCCTCGCTGACGTGCAAAGCGTCGGCGAACACCCGTAGCGACGTGTAGGCGCTGGTGTAATAGTGCGAACAGGTGCGCGGGCCATGGCGCTGCTGGCCTTCGCAGAACGCCGGGTCAAGCGTTTCAAAAAACGGCCCGCAGGACAGCAGCCGCAGCGCCTGCATCGGGCCGACCCCATCGAGCTCCGCTTCGGTCAGGTTGCAGCTGAGCACCGGCAGGCGCAGACCTTGGCGCTCACAGGCCCGATCCAGCTGCTGCAGAAACCCGTAGGACGATTCCCCCACCAGGTTGTTGAGCACGAACGCGGGCGGATCCTGAATCAGCCCTTCGATCAGCGTGTCGAAGCCAGTCGCGCCCAGGTGCCAGTACTTTTCCCCGAGCACTTCAGCGCCGTTGGCTTCCAGCACCTCCCGGGCAATGCGGTTGCTTTCCCAGCCCCAGACGTAGTTGGAGCCGAGCAGAAACGCCCGCCGACCGAACTGGCTCAGGGCGTAGCGCAGCAACGGCAACAGCGTCTGGTTCGGGCATCCGCCGAGGTACAAGACGTTCTCGCTGCTTTCGTAGCCTTCGTACGGGCTCGAATACCAGAGCAGCGCACCGTGCTGGTCCAGGTCCGGGATGATTTCCTTG
Source organism: Pseudomonas sp. PS02290 (assembly GCF_029960075.1). Taxonomy (NCBI): domain Bacteria; kingdom Pseudomonadati; phylum Pseudomonadota; class Gammaproteobacteria; order Pseudomonadales; family Pseudomonadaceae; genus Pseudomonas; species Pseudomonas sp. PS02290. The sequence goes on along the minus strand of NZ_JASCOY010000013.1, from coordinate 43,291 downwards.
CGGCTCGCCGACAGCGTGGTGCCGAAGATGTGCCGGACGCCCGCACCCAGCAGCTGCGCGACGCCACTGCTGTAGGCGGCCGGATCGCCTTGGGGGTCGACGCAGATGGCCTCCAGTTGCACGCGGCGCCGGGCGTCGGCGTTGATTTCGGCCAGCGCGTCCTGCAACCCGAGCAAGGCACTGCGGCCCATGCGCCGGTAGGTGCCTTCGGTCGAGAGCAGGAAGCCGACGTGAACGGTGGGGCGCAGGTCGGGAGTCAAAAAGTTCGTCATGGACAGCATCCATAAAAAAAGCCCGATCAACCCGGTGGGGGTCGATCAGGCTTCGATACCTGGCGCATTCGAGGCGCGTATGTGGACGAGACTTAAGGACCTGGGTCCGGCTTGTCGTTTTTTTTAACCATGAAATAAGCGTGCCAAGTAAATTCCGCCCGTATTGATGGCCTTCGCTGGCAGTGGTCTGCACGGCATTGCTCCGCAGTGGGGCGCTCGGTGATGAAGAGCCTCAAAGGGGAGCAGGGCGGATGCGGTGTGGCACCTGACGCCTTCCCGGCTGAAGCCGGTCCTACATCCCGGCCAGACCCGGACCCGTAGAAAGGGCGTGCAGCCTGCTCAGGCGTTCAATCGAGCTTTCATGAAATCAATGAACGCGCGCAGTTTCCGTGAGACGTGGAACGGCTCCGCTCGATGTCTCAAGGCGGTATGGTTTTTTAGGTTTCGGTCGCGCCACGTCACTACCGATGACTGATGAGGTAGCTGCCTAAATAATCATGCAGCACAAGGCCAAGCCCCATGACGCCGATCATCGCCACCAGATCCAGCACGCGGCTGTTTCCCGCTTTCGGGGTGCGCAGGCGCAATCGGTAGTACCAGGGGCCCATGCCCGCCAACCCGAAGCCGAGGATCAGCAACGCAGCCGCATAGTTGATCGGGCCCGGGATCTGGTTGCTAAGACCGGCGGCCGCCGCGCGTACGGGTTCGATCACCAAGTAATAAAGCCATGCGAGCGCCGCCGCAATCAGCGCCAGGCCGATTGGCCAGACAGGAAAACCTCCGGACTCGACCGGACCCTGGTAGTCGGTGTCCTTTCCCTCGAGCAGATCCACGATCCGGGGCCATCCCGCGGCGCGTGCCAGTGCCAGCGAGGTCTGGCCGTTGCAGTTGGATGTGAGCGGATCTGCACCGTGGCGCAGCAGTGCACGAACCACCGTGTGATTGCCCGCCAGCACTTCGCGGTGCAGGAGCAGCCATCCGCCGGCGTCCGGTTCCCGGATCACTTCCGGATGCTGGCGCAACCCTTCTTCGACCTTGTCGCGCATGTTCAGCGCCATCGGGTGCTCGCTACGTTCCAGGGCGGCCAGGGTCTGTCGATCCTGCGCACGGTCCAGATTCCGGGACAGCAGTCGCGGCGTCTGGCCTTCTTCAGCGGGCACCACTTCAACGCTGCCGGCTTTTCCGAAATCCAGGCCCCAGGCCCGGTCATGGGCGTCGCGCTCCTCGGTGGACATTCCGCTGCGCAGCGCATCGACCGTGAAGCCGCCGTAGACATGCCCGCCGCGGACGTACATCCAGTCGTTGAGGGCCGCCAGCGGCAGCGTCACCGGGTCGGACGCCTTCAGTGAGGTGAACCTGCGAGGTTCATTCATCAGCACACCGCTGATGGACTCCCCGTCAAACTCGATGTCGGTGACCCACATGTTTTCGACGGCAGGGATGTCGGGGTCGTCGGCGTCCAGCACGAACGACATTTTGACCGCCGCCATGTCCAGACTTTTGACGATTCTGCGTGCCTCCCATGACAGCTCGCGCCAGAAGAACTTGAAGGTGGCTTGGGCGCTGGCGACCGCCGCCTTGAGTTCGTCGCTCTCGCCTTTCACGCTGTAAATGATCTGTCCGGTCATAAGTGAGTCGTTCCCTCTGTCAATCTGCATAATGATCTACCATGAGCTATCATTCATGGTGTGGGCGGCTTCGCTCACGCCCCTTGAGGCCTGATGAGATGAGAGATCTGCCACCCACCGCCACCTTGCGCGCCTTCGAAGTCGCCACCCGTCACGGGACGTTTACCTCCGCGTCCGAGGAGCTGCACGTTACCCAAAGTGCGGTCAGTCACCAATTAAAACATCTGGAAGACATCTGGGGCGTGCAGCTGTTTCAGCGCGGCAAGACGTTGAGCCTGACGCCGGCGGGTGCCGCCCTGGCGCCGATCGTGCGGACGTTTTTCATGAACCTGGAGGCCACGCTTGCGGACCTTCGTGAAGAGAACGGCCGCGTCAGGCTCAAGGTCAGTACGACCTATTCCTATGCGCTGAAATGGCTGTTGCCGCGCTTGCCCAATCTGTCCCAGTTGCACCCGGAAATCCTCGTCACGCTGGACAGCACCGACACTGCCATCAAGTTTGCCAGCGGCGATCCCGACGTCGCGATCCGTCTGGGTGGCGGTAACTACCCCGCGCTGCACTCGGAATTTCTGTTCAGGGAACACATTTTTCCCGTGGCGAGCCCTGACTTGCTCAAGCGCTTCGGCATGCCCCGGGAGCCGGCCGAGTTGTTGCGTTACCCGCTGTTGGCCCGGGACGGTTCCGACCTGGTGCCAAAATGGGAAGTCTGGTTCCAGAACATCGGCCTGGGTGTGACTTCGCTGAAGGAAAGCGTGCGTTTTCCCGACACCAACATGACCGTGGAGGCGGCTTTGTTGGGGCAGGGCATCGCCCTCGTTCGCAGTGGACACGTAGAGAAAGAGGTGCGCGACGGCAGTTTAATCAGGCTGTTCGACGTGCCGTTTCCCTCGCCGGTGGCCTACTACTTCGTCTGCCCGAAAGGGGTCGAAACCCAGCCACACGTGGCCAGTTTTCGCGATTGGCTGCTCGATGAGTCGACAGCGGCGGGGAAGACCTACGGCTGAGGCATGAGTATTTACTCATGGCTGGATGAAGAAACGTCGCTTTTGTTTCCCGGCGTCGACTGACTACTATCGGGCATGCCTACTCACATCATCCTGCTAATCCTCTTCGCCGCCTTGCTGCACGCCAGCTGGAATGCCTTGCTGCGCGGCGGTGGCGACAAACTCTGGTCGATGACCGTCATGTGCGTGGCGGTGGCCATCGTCAGCATTGCCGGGGCGCTGTTCATGGACGCCCCGGCGCCGGAGAGCTGGCCTTACGCGGTGCTCTCGGCGCTGCTGCATATCGGCTACAACCTGTTTCTGGTCCGCACGTACCGCAGCGGCGACCTCGGGCAAACCTATCCGATCTCACGGGGTTCATCGCCGGTGCTGATCACGCTGTGTGCGTCGATATTTGCGGGGGAGGTGGTCGAGACCGGCGCGATGATCGGCATTGCACTGGTGTCAGCGGGGATTATTTCTCTTGCGTTCAAGGGCCGGAAACTGGACATGACCAGCTTTCCTTATGCGCTGGGCACCGGGTGTTTCATTGCGGCCTATAGCGTGACGGACGGCATCGGCGGGCGTCTGTCCGGCGCGCCGATGGCGTACACCGCCTGGATGTGCGCCCTGTGGGGCGTAATGATGCCGATCACTTATATCTGCCTGCGGGACGCACGCAGTCTGTTCACGGTCCGGCCCGGTTTGGTTGCCGCGTTGGGGGGAGGTGTGGTGTCGCTGCTCGCTTACGGCATCGTCATTTACGCGATGACCCTCGCGCCCATGGGAGCGGTGTCGGCCCTGCGTGAAACCAGCGTGCTGTTTGCCGCCTTGCTGGGGTATCTGTTTTTGGGCGAGTCGCTGACCGTGCGCAAGATCCTTGCGTGCGTGGTCATTGCGGCCGGCACGATCATCATTGGCTGAGCGGCGCATGTTTACTTGCGCAGCTTCGGTTTGACCGCCTTCAACCGCGCAATGGCGAGGTTGTGCAGGTATTGGCGCACGGCGTCGTGATGCTCGACGCTGACGTGATAGCTGTCCAGCAGTCCCAGCAAATACCCCTCGGCCATGGCGTGGTAACGCGACACGCTTTCCCGAGTGTCACTGGTATTGAGCCGGGCAATCAGCTCACCGATCCGGGCGTAGTGCTCATGTGAGAACCAGTCTTGCTGAGGCGCAGAGCCTGCGTCATCGGTCAGGGGCGTGTGCAGATTCATTGAGCCTCCAGGCAAGCACAGCGGTCGCGGGCTAAAAGGACGCGGGAGGAGTTTGCTGCTAGATCCCACGAACATGGGGTTGGACAGCGCATCTGCCGCAAAATCCGCTAGCCCGCGCCGCAAAGGCTCAGAAATCCCGGCCAGTATTACCAGCCGGGATTTTGATGGTCAGCTGAACTTAGCCAACAACCGGGGAGCGCCAGTCATCGGAGCCCGAAGTGCCGCAGACTTCGTGGGTCCAGGTGATCTTGCGGTAGGTGAACTCCACGTCTTCCAGATGGGTGAAGTGGGCGTTCGACGGGTCCTGACAGTTATGCATGTAGTCCTTGATATCGACGATAATCGCGTCCTCGAGTTTGGTGGTGTAGTAATGCTCCTGTGTGCCCGCTGCCGAGGTGCGATACCACTGGATGGTGATTTCGGTCAGGCGTTCGCCCGAGGTCAACGCTGCCAGCAACAGGGGCGAAGACTTGTCGAACACCTTGGTGATCTTGACCGGCTTGTGAACACGCTGACCGGTTGGCTGCCCCGACTGTGGGTCGCGCGGAATGATCATTTCATGTTGAAACCCTTGCACCATGACCTGATCTTCATGACCTTCCTGGAACGTGTTGCCGACCGAGTCTGCGGTGAACGCGCCCGCGGTGATCAGGCCCTGTTTGGTGCCTGTTATGGACATATATGCTGGTGTCGCCATGAAAATGCTCCTTGCCTCATAAATTAAAATGCCCGCCAGCGAATTTGCCTGGCGGGCAAAGTGTTATTTCAAGCATCGTGCCAAGTAAGGGTTGGTTCATGTTAAACATCGGTCTGGTGGGTGTTTAACGGTTCACTGCCGTCTATCGAATGACTTTGTGGCGTAAATCTGCGCAAGAAGTTGCGCAGTGCTGCGCAACTTCTTGCTCACTTACCTGCAGGGTCCGCTCCATAAGGGCTGGCCAGTATCATTCAGTGATTTATCGGTGGAGAAGTGCGCAGTTTTTTGCGCATGGAGGCCTCACGCCATTGCTCGGCGCGGATGATTGCAGACTGTCTGAGGAAGAACGCGCGCCCCCTTGCACCTGTTGCATGATCGCGATTTCCCGGTCCTGAACGCTGGACAGGGTATTTCCCGCCGCCTGAGCAACGAGAAAAAAAGAAGATGAATGAAAGAAGTTACCCTGAGTCTCGTATATTCGAAGAAACTTCCTACAACATGAGTGGGGTTATCGCGTTTATAGAGGGCTTGATAGTGTTATTCGCGCTGAGTATTATTCCCGGCCTCTGAAGGGTAGATGTTTTGTTACATATCGGCCGCACAACTAGTCCTTATTCTAATTCCGTTAGGCCCGCCAATTTAATTGTCTAAAATCGGCGCGGTTTTACACTGAAGATCTCGAATGTCTTATTCAACTCCACTGTCCGATCATTATCTTGAAAGTGCTCAAGCCTCTATCTCCACAGAGAGCTTCGCGGGCGAAGACGTTCGTTTTTCAAACGAATACGAGGCGCTGGAAAGCGAGGTTAATAAAGCTCAATCCATGCACGAAACGGTTCAGATCGATTGGCAGAAGGTGCGTGAACAAAGTGAGCACCTGCTTCGCACCCAATCCAAAGATCTTCGCGTCGTCGCCTGGCTTGTGTGGGCCTTGTATCAGCGCGAATCCTTCCAAGGGCTGTTGGCAGGACTAGGGCTTCTTCACCATCTCTGCGTGTGCCATTGGGTTGAAGTACATCCCGTCAAGATTCGCACCCGCTCCGCAGCCATCGGCTGGCTGCTTCCCCGCCTTGAGCACGTGCTTTTTGATCACGTCGCAATCAAGGCGCATTTACCGCTGTTCAGTCGCCTCGTCGAGATCCTCGAAGACCTTGATGCGGTGTTTACCCAGCACATGGGCGACGACGCACCTTTGCTGTTGCCGATCTCCCGGCGTTTGAAAAATATGGCCCAACGGGTAACTGACAACCTCCCCGACACCGGTGTCGTTGGGGGCGCCGACGTGCCAGTCAAGCCGCCTCTTACTCAGCCATTTTCCTCACCGGTGCTGATTGACAGCGAGAAAGACGCGCACAAGTCACTGCGACTTCAGCAGGACAGCGCACGCTCGTTGTGTGCCTGGTGGCTCAAGCAAAAAGCCAGCGACCTGCGCGCGTTGCGCCTGAACCGAACATTGCTGTGGCTGCCAATCGAGGCATTGCCAGAGCGCAACTCAGAGCACATCACCGCGCTGCGCGGGCTTCCGGCAGACAAGCTCAAGTGCTACCGAGACCAATACGATCAGGGCAATTACGCCGATCTGCTGGTCGAGCTGGAGGCGAGTCTGGCAAAGGCGCCGTTCTGGTTCGATGGCCAGCGAATGGCCTGGGAGTGCCTGCGCGCGCTGAACGCCGAGCTGGCAATGCGCGAGGTAGAAATTCAATTCGCGCTCTTGATTCAGCGGCTGCCGGAGGTCATCGAGCTGCGTTTTCACGACGGCACGCCGTTTGCGGATCCAGCGACTCGCGCCTGGATCAGTGCCACCGTCATGCCTCGGCTGCAGGCCGCCAGTGCGCCTCGCAGAGTCGAAACCGCCGATAACCAGCCAGCCTGGGAGTCCGTCCTGGAAAGCGCGGTCACGGTTTTGCGCGATAAAGGCCTCAAAGCTGCTGTACAGCTGCTCAAGCAAGGCCTGCACAGCGCTCAGCGCGGGCGTGCACGATTTTTCTGGCAATTCGCCCTGGCGCGATTGTGCTTCACCGCCAGGAAATACGAACTCGCCAGGACCCAACTCGAAACCCTCGACCAGACGCTGGAGGACTCAGGCATCAATGCCTGGGAGCCTGATCTTGCGCTGGAAGTGCTGGCGCTCTTGCACAGCTGTTTCGAATTGCTGCCTCAGGTTCCCGGGGCCCGGGAGCGCAAGGAAGAGGTTTATCGCAGGCTCTGCCACCTCGACCTCGAAGTCGTACTTGAACAGGCCTAAGGGCCCTAATTACCAGGAGAACGGCCATGGCCAAAGAAGGATCGGTAGCCCCAAAGGAACGCATCAATGTCACGTTCAAACCCGCTACGGGCGGGGCGCAGGAAGAGATTGAGCTGCCGCTGAAGCTGCTCGCAATAGGTGATTACACCCTGCGCAAAGACGAGCGAAAAGTCGAAGAGCGCAAGCCGATCAGCATCGACAAGATGACGTTCGACGAGGTGCTGGCCAAGCAGGCCCTGAGCCTCACGCTGAGCGTGCCAAACCGTCTGCAAGAGGATGAAGGCAATGACGAGCTGGCGGTGCAACTGCACGTCAAATCGATGAAGGACTTCAATCCCGCCTCGCTGGTGGACCAGGTACCCGAACTGAAAAAACTCATGGAACTGCGCGACGCTTTGGTGGCGCTCAAAGGACCGTTGGGTAACGCGCCCGCTTTCCGCAAGGCCATTGAAAGCGTCCTCGCCGATGACGAGTCACGTGGTCGCGTGCTCGGCGAGCTGGGTTTGAATGCCGCCGCCCAGGACACCTGAGTCCACCCGCCAAGGAGCCAACACCATGAGTACCACACCATCGCAGCAGCACAGCAGAGAGTCCGGCGAGTTCAGCATTCTCGACAGCATCATCGCCGAAACCCGTTTGCCTCGAGATGAGGATGCCTATGGCATCGCCAAGCGCGGCGTGTCGGCGTTTATCGAAGAGCTGCTGAAACCGCAAAATGCGGGTGAGCCGGTCAAGAAGGCAATGGTTGACCGCATGATTGCCGAGATCGATGCCAAGCTCGGCCGCCAGATGGATGAAATTCTGCACCACCCGGCCTTCCAGTCTCTGGAGTCGTCATGGCGTGGGTTGCAGTTGCTGGTCGAACGGACCGACTTCCGCGAGAACATCAAGATCGAAATCCTCAACGTGTCCAAAGAGGACCTGCTTGAAGATTTTGAAGATTCACCTGAAGTCATGCAGGCCGGCCTCTACAAACATATCTACACCGCCGAGTACGGTCAGTTCGGTGGGCAGCCTGTGGGGGCGATCATCGCCAACTACTTCATGTCCCCAAGCTCGCCGGACGTGAAACTGATGCAGTACGTTTCCAGCGTCGCCTGCATGTCCCACGCGCCGTTCATCGCCGCCGCCGGTCCCAGGTTCTTTGGCCTGGAAAGCTTCACCGGCCTGCCAGACCTGAAAGATCTGAAGGATCATTTCGAGGGCCCGCAGTTCGCCAAATGGCAGAGCTTCCGTCAGTCGGAAGACGCTCGTTACGTGGGCCTGACGGTGCCGCGCTTCCTGCTGCGCAACCCGTACGACCCGGAAGAGAACCCGGTCAAGTCGTTCGTCTACAAGGAAACCGTTGCCAATAGCCATGAGCACTATCTGTGGGGCAACACGGCGTACGCCTTCGGTACGAAGCTGACCGACAGCTTCGCCAAATTCCGCTGGTGCCCGAACATCATCGGCCCGCAGAGCGGTGGTGCAGTCGAGGATTTACCGCTGCACCACTTCGAAAGCATGGGTGAAATCGAAACCAAGATCCCTACCGAGGTACTGGTCAGCGATCGGCGTGAATACGAGCTGGCGGAGGAGGGGTTCATCTCCCTGACCATGCGCAAGGGCTCGGACAACGCGGCGTTCTTCTCCGCAAGCTCAGTACAAAAGCCGAAGTTTTTCGGCACCAGCGCGGAAGGCAAGGCCGCGGAGCTGAACTACAAACTCGGCACCCAGCTGCCGTACATGATGATCGTCAACCGCCTTGCTCACTATTTGAAAGTCCTGCAACGGGAGCAACTGGGGTCCTGGAAAGAACGCACCGACCTCGAACTGGAACTGAACAAGTGGATACGCCAGTACGTTGCCGATCAGGAAAATCCAAGCGCTGAAGTCCGTGGGCGTCGTCCTCTGCGTGCCGCGCAGATCACCGTCAGTGACGTAGAGGGCGAGCCCGGTTGGTATCGCGTCAGCCTGAACGTGCGCCCGCATTTCAAATACATGGGCGCCGACTTCACCCTGTCGCTGGTGGGCAAGCTGGACAAAGAGTGAAGGGCTTGAAGACATGACTGGATACGGCAGCCTCTTCGAACGCCTGGGTGGCGATGCAGAAAAGCGCGTGGGCTGGAGCCGAGAAGACGCTGCGACGGCGTCGGTGGCTGCCCATCTCGCCAAGATGCTCAGTACCCGGGCGGGCAGCGTACAAACGCTTTCCGATTACGGGCTGCCGGATCTCAATGACATGCGCTTGAGCCTTCATGACGCGTTGACGAAAGCGCGGCTCGCTATCGAGGTCTTCATCGAAACCTACGAGCCACGCCTTAGCAGTGTCCAGGTCATCGCGCTGCCCCATGACAACGATCAGCTTCGGCTCGCCTTCAGTATTGAAGGGTTGCTGGAGGTGGAGGGTTTCAAGCGTCGGGTCTCGTTCGCCGCACGCCTGGAGGGTGGCGGTCAGGTACAGGTCAATCACAGGAAATGCTGATGTCAGGACCCCACTGCACGTGGCTTCACCTGATGACATAAGGGCTAGCAGGCAGGTTTCCCGCAACGCCCCCCCTTGAACCAAACAGCTCCGCTCGAAGGTAACACCATGTCCTTTAACCACTACTACCAAAGCGAACTCACGGCGCTTCGCCAGTTGGGCCGCCGATTCGCCGAGCGCAGCCCGGCATTGGCGCCTTTTCTGGGGCAGGCCGGGCGGGATCCGGATGTAGAGCGGTTGCTGGAGGGTTTTGCGTTTCTGACGGGGCGCCTGCGGCAGAAGCTCGATGACGAGCTGCCCGAGCTCAGCCATTCGCTGATGCAGCTGCTGTGGCCCAATTACATGCAGCCGCTGCCGGCTTTCAGCATCCTCCAGTTTGACCCGTTGAAGCGGGCAGGGCCTGCGTTGAGGGTGGAGCGGGATACGCCGGTGGACAGCTTGCCGGTCGATGGCGTGCAGTGCCGCTTTCGCACCTGCTACCCAACCGATGTGCAGGCGCTGGATCTGGTAGACCTGACGTACTCGGTCAAGGGCGACGGCGCGCTGTTGAGCTTGCGGCTGGAACTGAGCGGCGAAGGCCATTTGGGTGAGTTGGACCTGAGCCGTTTGCGCCTGCATTTTGCGGGCGAGCGCTACATCAGCCAGACGCTCTATCTGAGCCTTCTGCGCAATCTGGAGAGCATCGAGCTGGTGCCTTTGGACGGAGACGGCAAGCCTATACCCGGCGTCAACGGCATGCCCATGGCATTCAGAATGCCTGGCGATCGTATCCACCCCGTGGGGTTTGCCGAAGACGAGGCGCTGATTCCGTATCCGCTGAACACCTTCCGCGGTTATCGCTACCTGCAGGAATACTTCGCCTTTCAGGACAAGTTTCTATTCGTGGACGTGGAGGGCCTGGAGCTGCTCGCTGCGCTGGCGGAAGACACGCTCAAACAAATACGCGGGCTTGAGTTGCGATTCGACATTCGTAAAGGCGGCGTCCAGCGCCTGCGACCGACACTGGACAACGTCAAGCTCCATTGCACGCCCATCGTGAACCTGTTCAAGCACGATGCCACGCCGATCCGCCTTGAGGGCAAACAGGACGAGTACCTGTTGATGCCGGCGCTCTACGCCATGGAAAACTGTGGCGTGTTTTCGATCGAGTCGGTGATTGGCTGGAAGCCCGGTGGCCTGGGTTACGAGGCCTACGTGCCGTTCGAATCCTTCGAGCATGACCCCAGCTTCGATGTGCCGAACCGCCGTCCGCATTACAGCATCCGTCAGCGTTCATCGTCGTTGCACGACGGCCTCGACACCTACCTGAGCTTCGGCATCCGTCACACCGAAGCCTCTGAAACGTTGTCGATCGAGATGATGTGCACCAACCAGAACCTGCCGCGCAGGCTCAAGCTCGGCGACATCTGCATCGCCTGCGAACAGACACCTGAGTTTCTGACCTTCCGCAATATCACCCCGGCCACACCCAGTTATGCGCCGCCGCTGAATCGAGACTTCCTGTGGAAGCTGATCAGCAATATGTCGCTTAACTACCTGTCCCTCGCGGACGTCAACGCCTTGAAGGTGATCCTCGAAACCTACGACCTGCCGCGCTATTACGACCCGCACGCTGAAAAGGTCAGCAAGCGCCTGCTGGGCGGGCTCAAGTCGATCAGGCACCAGCATGTCGACCGGCTGCACAGAGGGCTGCCGGTACGCGGGTTGCGCACCGAGCTGACCATCGACCCGCAAGGCTATATCGGCGAGGGCGACGTGTTCGTGTTCGCCTCTGTTCTCAATGAGTTTTTTGCGCTTTACGCCAGCCTCAATTCGTATCACGAGCTGCGCGTAAAAAGCACACAGGGAGAGGAGTACCAATGGACACCCCGTATGGGCCTGCAGCCCCTGCTTTGAGCGGGCTGGCCCGAGGCATACGCGAATACTCACTGTTTCAGGTCGTGTTACTGGTCATCGACAGACTGCGCACTGCACACCCGCATCTGAGCGATGACGACTTGTATGACCAGCTGGAGTTTCAGGCCAATCCGAGCCTTGGTTTTCCGGGCAGCGATGTGGACCGCGTGGAGTTTTTTGAAGAATCCGGGCTGATGCGTGCACGCCTGCGCTTCAACCTTCTGGGGCTTGTCGGGTCTGGATCACCCTTGCCTGCGTTCTATAGCGAGCAAGCCCTGGGTGACGGTGAGGGGGGCAATCCGACCCGCCAGTTCCTCGATCTTTTCCACCATCGCCTGCATCGGCTGATGCTGCCGATCTGGAAGAAATACCGCTACCACGCCCGTTTTGAAAGCGGCGCGATCGATCCGTTTTCGTCGCAGTTGTTCGCGCTGATCGGACTGGGCAGCGAGGAGATTCGAAGCGCACGGGAGTTGAACTGGAAGCGACTGCTGCCGTACCTGGGTTTGCTCAGCCTGCGCGCCCACTCGGCAGCACTGATCGAGGCGGTGCTGCGGTACTACTTCAAACACGCAGAGCTGACGATCGAGCAATGCATGGAGCGCCGCGTGGACATTCTCGAAGAGCAGCGCAACAGCCTTGGCCGGGCCAACACCCAGCTAGGCGAGGATCTGGTGCTCGGCGAACACGTTCGGGACCGCAGTGGCAAGTTCCGTATTCATATCCGAGAGCTTGGCTGGCAGCGCTTTCACGAGTTCCTGCCGATCGGCGCGGGTTACCAACCGCTGTGCGCATTGGTGCGATTCACGCTGCGTGACCCGCTTGATTACGACGTTCGCCTGGCGCTGCGTCGTGAAGAAATTCGCGAACTGCGCCTGGCGGGACAGAACGCGTGTCGACTGGGATGGACCAGCTGGCTGGGCCGAGAACGCGCGGACGGCGTGGTGACCCTGGGGAGCAAATCATTAAGGACAGCCCAACGATGACTAACGTCAATCTGCAACAACTTATCCGGGCGCTCGACGCCGAATGCCGACGCGACCTGGAGCACGCTGCCGGACGCTGTGTGGGAAGGGGCGGCAGCAAGGTCCTCGTCGAAGACTTGTTGCTGTGCTTGCTGGAACGCCCGCAGGGCCTTCTTTCCCGCGCACTCCAGGATGCCGATATAGACGCCGGTGAACTCGGCGCGGTGCTGCAGGCGCGGATGGAAGACAGCGCCTCGCGCAGCCCGGTGTTTGCGCCGGAACTGGTGCAGTGGCTGCAGGATGCGTTGCTGGTCGCCAGCCTAGAACTGAGTCAGACCCTGGTCGATCAAGGGGCGTTGGTGCTCGCGCTGTTGCGCAACCCCGAGCGTTACGCAGGCAGCCGCTATCAGGCATTGCTTGCCCGGCTGAATACCGAGCGATTGAAAGCATTCGCCTTGTCGCAGAAGGAGCATTCCGACTCGGGCAAACACGGTACGGCCGGCGAGTCATTGCTGATGCGCTTTACCCATAACCTCACCCAACAGGCCCGAGACGGCAAACTTGACCCGGTGCTGTGCCGTGACGAGGCCATTCGGCAAATGGTGGATATTCTCGCTCGCCGACGGAAAAACAATCCGATCCTTGTGGGGGAGGCAGGTGTCGGCAAGACGGCTGTCGTTGAAGGGCTGGCGTTGCGCATCGTCGCGGGGGAAGTGCCGCAGGCCATAAAGGGCGTTGAAGTGCTTTCGCTGGACATGGGGCTGTTACAGGCCGGCGCCAGCGTCAAAGGCGAGTTTGAGCGGCGCCTCAAGGGCGTGATCGACGAGGTCAAGGCGTCGACCAGCCCGATCATATTGTTCATCGACGAAGCCCATACCCTGGTCGGCGCCGGCGGTGATGCAGGGGGTTCCGATGCGGCCAACCTGCTCAAGCCTGCCCTGGCACGCGGCGAACTGCGTACTATCGCGGCGACCACCTGGACCGAGTACAAAAAATACATCGAAAAGGACCCGGCACTGGCCCGTCGCTTTCAGCCAGTGCGGCTGCACGAACCGACCGTCGATGAGGCGGTGACCATTCTGCGGGGCCTTGCTCACGTCTACGAGGGAAGCCACGGCATCTATTTGCGTGACGATGCGGTGGTGGCGGCCGCGGAGTTGTCCGCTCGCTATCTCGCCGGGCGCCAGTTGCCGGACAAGGCCGTCGATGTACTCGACACGGCGTGCGCGCGCGTTCGCATCAGCCTCGCCGCTGCGCCGCAATGCCTTGAGCGTCTGCGCAGCGAACTGGCCGAAGGCAGCCGCCAGCATCAGGCGCTGCGTCGTGACGCCGAAGCCGGTCTGCCCATCGATCATCCGGCACTGGATGCATTGGAAAACCGTTTGCGCGCTGCGGATGAAGAAAGCCTTGCTCTCGAAACGCTCTGGTTGGAACAGAAAGGATTGGCCGAGCGCCTGCTGGACTTGCGTCAGCAACTGGCGCAGGCCCCTGATGCCGACGACACGCACAGCATTGAAGTCCTGCAAGCCGCCCTCCACGAGACTCACCGGACGCTGACCCAGGCCCAGGCCCAGGCCAAAGAAAGGCTGGTGAGCTTTGAAGTCTGCCCGCGTCTTGTCGCCGAAGTGATCAGCGCCTGGACCGGGGTGCCCGTGGCGCAATTGGCGCGAGAGCACAACGCCAGAATCGCCAGCTTTTCAACTGACCTGCGCACCCGCATTCGCGGTCAGGGGCAAGCGGTCCACGCCCTTGATCGTTCGATGCGCGCTAATGCAGCCGGCCTGAACAAACCTGATGCACCCGTGGGTGTGTTCCTGCTGGTCGGGCCGAGTGGTGTCGGCAAGACTGAAACCGCGCTGGCGCTCGCCGATTTGCTCTACGGCGGCGAGCGGTTCATCACCACCATCAACATGTCCGAGTTTCAGGAGAAGCACACCGTCTCGCGTCTGATTGGCGCGCCGCCTGGCTACGTGGGTTACGGCGAAGGTGGCATGCTCACCGAAGCGGTGCGGCAGAAGCCGTACTCCGTGGTTCTGCTCGATGAAGTCGAAAAAGCTGACCCAGACGTCCTGAACCTGTTCTATCAAATCTTCGACAAGGGCGTGGCAAACGACGGGGAAGGGCGGGAGATCAACTTTCGCAATACGCTCATCCTGATGACCTCGAACCTTGGGAGCGACCTCATCAGTCACCTCTGCGCCGACGGCGCGCGTCCCTCCGCGCAGGTGCTTGAGGAGCATATCCGTCCGGTTCTCGCGCGACATTTCAAACCGGCGCTGCTCGCACGCATGCGCGTCGTCCCGTACTACCCGGTGAGCGGGTCGGTGCTGCGTGAGCTGATCGAGATCAAATTGCGCAGTCTGGGCGAGCGCTTGAACCGTCGCCAGCTGACGTTCACCTTTTCCGAGGCGCTGGTCGATCAACTGGCTGAACGCTGCAGCCAAGGCGACAGTGGCGCACGTCTGATCGACCACTTGCTGGAGCTTCACGTACTGCCCCGGGTGGCTGACCGGCTGCTCGACGCCATGGCCGCAGGCCAGCGTCTCACCTCTGTGCACGCAACGCTTGATGCTGAAGCCGCCGTGACCTGCGAGTTTGCCTAAGGTGGGCGCTATGTTCATTCAGGTGCCGCAACCGCTGGCCTATGCGGAAGCGTTACTGGAGCAATTCGCCCGGCTTGCACGCGCAGCGGACGATGCCGCGCTGCTGAGCGGGCTCGTGCTCGGACTCGCCGAGTTGAGCGGTTGCGAGCTGACTCAGCTTTATCTGCTGGACGCGACCCATACGTGTCTGGGCATGACTGCCGAGTGCCTTGAGGGCAGCGTGCAACCCCGTGAGGCTCAGAGCCTGCCAACCGATTACAACGGTGAGCAACTGCTGCAGTTTGCGCTGTGCCAAAACCGCGTTGTGTGCCTCGTCGATTTGCCGGGCAGCCTGCACGAAACCCGTTTCCTGCCGCCCGGAGCGAAGCCCTGGCAGTCCCTGCTGTGTGTGCCCATCGTCAGTGATCAACAGGCGGTGGAAGGCTTGCTCGTCTGCGCGAGCAGTCGACACCTGGAGCTTCAGGCTTTTGCCGACTCCCTTGGTCGACTGGGCACGTTCGTGCTGCATCAATTGCAGCTGCTTCAGCGCTTGAGACGACGTACCGATGATTCACCACCCGTGCGCGTCAGTGTTCCAAGCATCAGCGCCTATGGGTTGATCGGCAAAAGCGCGCCCATGCGCCACACCTGTTCGATGATCAGTAAAGTCCTGCACAGCCCGTATACCGTTTTACTGCGCGGAGAAACGGGCACCGGCAAGGAAGTGGTGGCACGCGCCATCCACGACTACAGTCCGCGTCGCTCGCAGCCCTTCATCGTGCAGAACTGCGCGGCACTCCCTGAAAGCCTGCTGGAAAGCGAGTTGTTCGGCTATAGCAAGGGGGCGTTCACCGGCGCTCTGCGTAATCGCGCCGGACTCTTCGATGCAGCCAACGGCGGGACCCTGTTGCTCGATGAAGTCGGCGACATGCCGCTGTCGCTGCAGGCCAAGCTGCTGCGCGTGCTGCAGGAGGGAGAGATACGCCCGCTGGGCTCCAATGACACGCACAAGATAGACGTGCGCATCCTGGCAGCGAGCCACCGGGATTTGTTGGCCATGGTCAGCGAAGGCACCTTTCGCGAGGACCTCTACTACCGCCTCTCGCAATTCCCCATCGAGCTGCCCGCTCTTCGCCAGCGCGGCGATGACATCGTCGATCTCGCCCGGCATTTCGCCGACAAGGCCTGCGCACTTCTGCAACGGGACGCTCTGTGCTGGTCTGACGCGGCGCTCGATCACTTGTCCGGGTACGCCTTTCCCGGAAACGTTCGCGAGCTCAAGGGGCTGGTCGAACGTGCCGTTCTGCTGTGCGAAGGAGGCCAATTGCTTCCCGAACATTTCACCCTCCGCGCGGATGCTGCCCCTGGTGCTGCCCGCCTGAATCTGCGCGAACGCCTTGAGCAGGTCGAACGCGGCCTGCTGCTCGATTGCCTGCGTAAAAACGAGGGGAATCAGAGCCTGTCCGCGCGCGAGCTTGGGCTGCCCAGGCGAACGCTGCTGTACCGCCTTGGCCGCCTCAATATCAATCTGGGTGAAATCAATGCGTAGGCACGAACGATTTTTTTCCCGCTCGCTTTCCATCGCGCCATCCGACGGCGCCCTGTGCTCACCTCTGGAGATCCTCTGATGTTCGCTCGTCACCGGCAAACTGCTCTGCTGACCCTTGTTCTTCTCTGTGGCGTCTCGGGTTGCAGCGGCAATTACAAGTTCAACGACAACACCTATCGCCCGCTGGGTGATCCGCAGGCAGCCAACCGCGGTAACTGACCACAAGGAGCACCACCGTGGAACTGGTTTTCGAAATGCTGAGCACCCGGCAGTTTGTGCCTGCGGAGCAATGCCAAAAGACCTTCAGGCAGGCGGGCGGCGTGATCGGACGGGCGGTGGACTGCGATTGGGTCATTCCCGACCGCAGCCGGCACGTGTCCCACCACCACATCACGATCAGCTACCGCGATGGCAGCTTTTATCTCACCGATACCAGCAGCAATGGCGTGCTGAGTGGGGAAAGCAGGGTGCGTCTGCCCAAGGGGCAAGCTGTTCGCATCGAGCATGGCAGTCTGTATGTAATGGGCGATTTCGAGCTACGTGCCCGACTGATGCGTGAGCCGACCTCGTTTGACGGTGACGTGGGTCGCACTTGTGCAGCCGGCAGCATCATCCCCGACGACTCGTTTCTGGACCTCGACCCGCTGAGCGCGCTCGACCAGCAGGAACGCGTCCACTCGGACATCGACGAACTGATTTCGCCAGCTGCCGCCATCAAGGACGGTCCACAGCGTGCGGACTATGCCCGGGTGGACATGGAAAGCCTGCGCGTGCCAGAGCTGGTCGAAGATCCTGCAGCACACCCCGCTCCAGCACCCGCGCCAGCCGCTGTTGAGACCGAACGCCAGACCGATGATTTCTGGACCCGGTTTTCCGACGCGCTCGGTCTCGAATTCGACGATCTTGATCAGGCTGCCCGGGAGGCGCTGGCGATCAATGCCGGCCGTCTGCTCAGGCAGTGCGTCGGCGGTCTCCAGCAGCACCTGCAAACGCGCAGCGAGTTGAAAAATGAATTGCGCCTGTCGCAGACCACCGTGCAGGGCGCCCAGCGCAATCCGCTGAAATCAGCGGTCGATGCGGGCGAAGCCCTGTCGGCAATGCTGCGTCCTGGCAAACCCGGGCAACTGCCCGGCGAGCTGGCGATAAGCCGAGCCTTCCATGACGTGCAGGCGCATCAGGTCGCCTTGCTGGCCGCCTGTCGCGCGACAACGCGCGCCACGCTGGAGCATTTTTCACCGGAGCAACTCATCCTGCGATTCGAGCGCGACAACCCGCCACTGCTCGCGACCTCCGGCAGTCGCTGGAAAGCCTATGGCCGCTATCACCAGGCGTTGCGTCAGGACAATGACTGGAGCGAACGCCTGCTGGCGCGAGATTTCGCCCAAGCCTATGAAGAGCAGATTCGTCTGATTTCCACCCTCCACACTGATCATCAGGGATGAAGCGCATGTTTCGCCGTACAACTTTCTTTCTACACGCGCTGACCGCGTTGATTGCCGTGCTCATCCTTGCAGGCTGCTCGACGCTGTCGCCGTACTCACACCTCACCAAACTCGACCTCAGGCTTACGGCCAGTGATCAGCTGAATCCGGATCTAAATGGTCGTCCTTCACCGATCGTGGTCCGCCTGTACGAGCTCAAACACGCGGTGGCCTTCGAGAACGCTGATTTTTTCAGCCTGTATGAGCGGGCCAGAGAGTCCCTGGCTCCGGACATGGTCGCCACCGAGGAGCTTGAGCTGCGTCCGGGCGAAACGGTCGAGCTCAAGCTCAGTGTGCAGAAGGGCAGTCGCTATGTCGGCGTAGTTGCGGCGTACCGCGACCTGTCACAAGCCTCGTGGCGCTCCACGCTTCACCTCCCGCCGCGAACCGCCACCGAAGTCGATCTGACCCTTGATGAAAGCGGCATTCGGACTTCACCTGAAGCGCTTGCCGAGGCGGTCGACCAGCCATGAATACGCACAAAGTCATCTGGCAGGAGGGCATGCTGCTACGTCCTCAGCATTTCCAGCACAACGACCGGTATTACGACCACCAGCTGAAAATCCGTACTCGGTTAATGGGTGGCTACGCCTGGGGATTCCTGGCGCTGGAGATCGATCTGCAGTTTCTGAACATGGGGAAACTGGTGATCAGTCAGGCGTCGGGCATCCTGCCTGACGGCAGCGTGTTCGAGTTGGGCGGCAACACGCAGTCGCTGGCCCTCGACATACCGCCCAATACCGTCAACACGCCTGTTTATCTGGCGTTGCCGCTGGTCACCGGCAATCACGTGGAAGCCAGGCGACCGGAGCAGTCCGATGTGCTGGCGCGTTATACCGCGTATGAAACGCAAGTCGCCGATTCAAATGCAGGTGATGACGCGATCTGTCAGGTGAGCTGCGGCCGTCCCGACTTCAGATTGCTCCTGGGCGAAGAGCAGAGCGACCACGCTTACGTCAAGCTGAAGATCTGCACCGTGCTCGACACAACCCCTGACGGCGTGGTCAGTCTCGCCCCGGATTTCGTACCGACTTACCTTCAGTCCCATGCTTCCGCCTATCTGCTGTCGTGCCTGAAGGAAGTCATCAGCATGCTCAGCCATCGGGGCGACAGCATTGCCGAGCGCATCCGCTCAAGCGGCACGGTCGCCAGCGCGGAAATGGGCGACTTCATGATGCTTCAGCTGATCAATCGTGCCGAACTGCTGCTGCGTCACTACCTGGGTCTGGAGCACGTGCATCCGGAAGAACTCTACCGCGCGTTGCTGACCCTGCTGGGCGATCTGGCGACCTTCTCGAGTGACAGCAAGCGGCCGCGTCTGGACAGCCGCTACCGGCACAGCGATCAAGGGGAAAGCTTTCGCAGATTGGTGGAAGCGCTTCGGCAGATGCTGTCGATGGTGCTGGAGCAACACGCCATCGAGCTGGTGCTACAGCCGCGTCAATACGGCATCACCGTCTCGCCGCTGCACGATCGCACGTTGCTGGGTTCGGCCTCCTTTGTATTGGCGGCGAGTGCCAATTGCGATTCCGAGGAACTGCGCCATCGTCTGCCCGCGCATTTCAAGGTTGCACCGGTGGAACGTATCCGCCAGTTGGTGAACCTGCACTTGCCCGGTATCAAGCTCACCCCGTTACCGGTGGCGCCGCGGCAAATCGCGTTTCATTCGAAGAAAACCTACTTCGTCCTCGAACTCAGCTCCGAAGACCTGGCGCAGCTGGAGCGCTCCGGCGGATTCGCGTTCCACGTGTCCGGCGAGTTTGCCGAGCTTGAACTCAACTTCTGGGCCATCAGGAATTGAACGCCATGATCAGGGATAGCGATTATCAACAGGACGACAAAACCGTCCTGGTCACTCGACAGGGTCACGGCCCGGCGTCGAAACCGATGACGGATTCCACGCCGCCGCCGCGCTTCGAGCAACTGGAAGAACGCATGATCTACGCCGCGCGCCTGCGCCCGGCGCAGACGTTCAATGTCGGCATGAACCCGCTTGTGGCAGCTGCATCGGAGCTGTTGTCCGAGGTTGTACGGCTCAGAAGCGGTGACATTCCCCACGACCTGGCCGCGCTGCATGAGCACCTGACCCACGTGCTGAAATCGTTTGAAGCGCGCGCGCTGCACAACGGTGCCGAGAGCAGCCAGGTCGCGGGCGCCCGCTATGTGCTCTGCACTGTTCTGGATGAGGCCGTGGTAACGAGCGGCCGGGGCAACGAAAGCGAGTGGTCGCAGATGAGCCTGCTGAGCAGGTTTCACCAGGAAACCTTCGGTGGGGAAAAGTTTTTCCAGCTGCTGGATCGACTCTCGAAAAACCCGGTGAAGCATCTGTCGATGCTGGAACTGATGTACCTGTGCCTGTCTCTGGGTTTCGAGGGCCGCTACCGGGTGCAGACCCGTGGCGTGCAGGAGCTCGAGAGCATTCGCGACGCGATTTACCGGCAGGTTCGCCAGCTGCGCGGTGATGCGCCTCGCGAGCTGTCGCCCCATTGGGAAGGCCTGAACCAACAGCGCCGCAGCCTGGTGCGCATCGTGCCCGGCTGGATGGTGGTGGGCTTCACCCTGGTGTGTCTGATCGTGATGTATTCGGGCTTCGCCTGGGTGCTGGGCGAGCACCGCAAGGCCGTCCTTCAACCTTATCAGCTGTTCGATCAGCCTGCCGCTCACCCGCAATCGCAGCGGCAAGTGCAATCAAAGCCGCAGCCGTAAGCCTCCGCCGTAAACAGAGACGTGTGATGAAAAACCTTTTCAAGAAAACCGGCGCGCTTCTGCGTCAGACGTGGGTGTGGACGCTCCTGCTGGTGTTGTTCGTGGCGCTGATGGTCTGGTTCGTCGGGCCGCTCCTGGCGGTTGACGACCGAAAGTTCTGGGAGGGTTCAAGCGCCCGGCTGTTGACCATCAGTTCGCTGTTCCTGCTCTGGGGCCTTGCCATGGTGTATGTCAGCTGGCGTGCCGGGGAGCGCAAGAAAGCGGTCGAGGACAGCGAAGACGGTCAGGCGCGCCTCTTGCGCGACGATCAGATCGACGAGGAGCAGGCTGAACTGACGACGCGTTTCAAGGACGCGCTGAAAACGCAGAAGACCTCAAGCCTGTATCGCGGCCGCAGCGAACACTGGCGCACCGAGCTGCCGTGGTACCTGCTGATCGGACCCGAGGGCAGCGGCAAGACCAGCCTGCTGGAGTTTTCAGGGCTCGAGTTTCCGCTCAACACAGTCGGGCGCAAACTTACCCGCGACAGCCGAGGCACTCGCCTCAGTGACTGGTATTTTGCCAACAATGCCGTGCTCGTCGACACCCCAGGCCGTTACCTGACCCAGCCGAACGCCGACATCGACCGCAGTGCCTGGTGCACGCTGCTTGATCTGCTGCGCAAATATCGCCGCAACCGCCCTCTGAACGGCGTACTCGTCACGCTCCCTGTCGACACGCTCCTCCACGGCAGTGATCCTGAACTGGAGACCCTCGCCGGACAGGTGCGTGCGCGGCTACAGGAGGTGAATCAGAAGCTCCATGTCGAGGTGCCTGTCTATCTTGTGCTGAGTAAGGCCGACAGCCTTCCGGGCTTCGACGCGTTTTTCGATCAACTGACCCGGGAGGAAAGTGATCAGGTCCTCGGCACCACCTTCAAGAACGGGCAGAGCGGCACTGACGCCGCCATGCTGCGCAACGAATTCGGCGAACTGCTGGTTCGGCTCAACAGTCAGGTGATCACCCGCATCCATCAAGAGCGTGATACCTCGCGCCGTGGCGGCATTCTCGACTTACCCCATCAACTCAGCGGAATCGGCGAACGCGTGTGCGTGTTTGTGGAACTGGCGTTCACGGGCAATCGCTACCAGTTGGCGAGCCAGTTGCGTGGTTTCTATCTCACCAGCGCGCCAGGCTTTGAACAGGACATGCACTCGCCCGCTCTCGGCAGGGGTGCCAGTCCCGGGATGAGCACAGAAACGCTGCCGACACTGGGGAGGGGCCGATCGCGTTTCATCAATCACCTGCTCAGCAGAGTCATCTTCCCCGAGGCTGACATTGCGGGCCTGGACATGCGCGAGCGCCGCCGTATCCATTGGGCCCAGCGCGCGCTATACGCAGGCGCACTGGCGTCACTCGCGATGTTCGGCAGCCTTTGGGCCGTGAGTTTTTCCGGCAACTATGAACGTCTGGACAGCTTGGGCGCCCTTGCCAGAACCTGGGCCGAGCAGCGGTCGGCGACCGCGGTCCAGGATGACCTTTTCGCAGCGCTGAAAGTGCTGGACAGCGGCTATGCGGCGACCCGGGTTTTCCCTGGCAAAGAGGATGTCGGTTACCAGACGCGCGGCGGCCTTTATCAAGGCCAAGCGGTCAATCCGGTGGTCGAAAGAGCTTACGGTCGCGAGCTTGAACGGCTGCTCTTGCCTCAGTTAGCGACGATGCTGGAGGGGCAGATTGCCGCGAGTCTTGACGATCGCGAGGGGCTCCTCAAAAGCCTGCGTGCCTATTTGATGCTGGGCATGAAAGACCGGCGGGATGCGGCGTGGCTCAAGGAGCAGGTCGCCGCTGTCTGGTCCGAGCTGTACCCCGGCGACGCCGCTGCGCAAAACGGTCTGAACGCCCACTTCGAACGGTTGCTGAAGCTACCGTTTGTCCATGGCCTCAATGAACAGCGCGTGGTGCAGGCCCGGCAGGTGCTGCGTGGTGAGTCGCTGGCGAACGTCGTCTACCGGATGTTGCGCGAGCAGGCGGCGACCTTGCCGGATTACAGTTTCGACCAGCATCTCGGGCCGCAGGCAGCGCTGTTCGTCGGCACCGATTATGTGATTCCGGGGTTTTACACCCGGCAGGGCTACGAGCAGTATTTTTCGGTGCACGGCTCCCGGGTGGTGACCGATATCCTGCGGGACAATTGGGTGCTGGGCGAAGGCTCCGGTCTCAGCGACATGGATATGCGGCGCTTGATGGTTGAACTGGAGCAGCTTTATTTCCGTGATTACGCTGATTACTGGGGCGAGGCGGTGAGCGCGGTCGAGCTGCCCGCGCCCTACGATTTTGCCGACAGTGCCGAGCAACTGGCTGGCCTGACGTCGGCCCATTCGCCGGTCATCAATCTGCTCAGGGAAGTACGGGAGAACACTCGTTTCACACCTTTAGCCGAGGCACTGACAAACGCCGTCGATGCCACTGCGCAGTTGCCGGATAAGGGTGGCAAAGCCGGCAAACTGGCGGTCGCTGCGTCAAGCAAAGCTTCCGAAGCGTTGAGTGCATCCGTCCCGGACACTGCACGCAAATCACTGCAAAACCGGTTCGATCCGCTGCACCGCCTGCTCGACGAAAAAGACGGCCCGACGGCGGACCTGATACCTGTTCTGGCGGTACTCAATGAGCTGCAACTGCAGATGGCGAGTCTGGGCAGGGCCAGCTCGCCGGAGCAGGCTGCGTTCGATATGGCCAAATCACGCATGGGCGGACAGCGGGATGCGCTGGGCACTTTGCGTGCGGCATCCGGTCGCCTGCCACGTCCGGTGGGCGCGTGGTTCAACACCTTGGCCGAAGACGCGTGGCGGCTGGTGCTTCGCGATGCCTATCAACACGTGAACCAGCACTACCAGAGCGAGGTGTACAGTTTTTACGCCAAGGCGATCAGCAAGCGTTATCCGTTCAGCGCTGACAGTGCCAGCGACGTCGCACTCAGTGATTTTCGCGAGTTCTTCAAGGTTCAGGGCGTTACGGACCGCTTCTTCGACGGATTCCTGCGTCCGTTCGTGAGTGGCGAGAAAGGCAGTTATCGTCTGCGCAGTATCGACGGGCAAAGCCTGCCGATCTCCCGGGCGTATCTTGATCAGATGACTGCCGCTCGAGTCATCCGACAGGGGTTCTTCGCCGACAACCCGGCCGAGCCTCAGGTGCAGTTCAAACTTGAGCCCCATACCCTGGACTCTTCTGTCAGTCGTTCCGAATTCAAGCTGGGGGACAAGGCCCTCGAATACCGCCACGGTCCGATTGTCCCGGTGTCATTCAAATGGCCCACCGATGCGCAGGCCGGTCGAACCAGTCTGGTGCTCGACAGAATGGTTGGCCGACCCCTGGGTATCGAAGAAAGCTCAGGGCCGTGGTCGCTGTTCCGTCTGCTGGATTCAATGCAACGGGAGGAGCTGAGCGGTCGCGACGTGCTGGTACTGAAGGCTGATGTCGGTGGACTGCGTGCCAGCTACCTGTTGACGAGCCAGCGTTCGCCCAACCCTTTCGACATGAGCGTGCTGCGCAGCTTCCGCATGCCGGCACAACTCTGATGGCGATCGCCGGTCAGTGGCGCAGCGCTGCGCGGACCCACAGCGGCAAGGTCCGGGCGCGCAATGAAGATGCGTTTCTGGAGTGTCCCGAGAGGGGACTGTGGGTGGTTGCCGATGGCATGGGCGGCCATCAGGGAGGCGATATCGCCAGCCAGATGATCGTCGCCAGTCTGGCGGAGCTGCCGGTGCGCGATCACTTCGATGACAGGCTTATCGGCGTTAGGCAGTGCCTGCACTGGCTGAACCGGCGGCTGGGCCAGGAGCTGACCGTCCGTGCAGGCCGACAGGACAGCATCATCGGCAGCACGGTGGTCGCACTTCTGATGGAGGAAAGCCGGGCGGCCTGTGTCTGGGCGGGTGACAGCCGCTGCTATTTGTGGCGCGGCCAGCGGCTGTATCAGCTGTCCCGGGACCATTCCCTGCAACAGCAATTGATCGACGAGCGACAGATGAATGCTCGCCAGGCCTGCGCCTACCCGGGAGCGCACGCTTTGACCCGAGCGGTGGGCGCTGCCGAGCAACTGACGCTGGAGGTGCTGGAGCTTGAGGTGTTTCCGGGCGATGCGTTCCTGCTGTGCAGCGACGGTTTGTATCAGGGGTTGAGTAGCGATGCGCTGGGTCACGCATTGAATCACGTTCAGCCGGAAACAGCGCTCAAGCGCCTGTTCGATGACGCCTTGCGCGGCGCTGCCCGGGATAACCTGACGGCTGTGGTGATTCGCGGATGACTGAGCCCGCGCAATTGATCCCGGCTGAGCATGGGGTGATTGATCCTCCCCCCAATGACCCGCCCGCCGACCTCACCTACTTCGCCTTCGCCCGGTCTCAAAAACCTGAAACGGCTCGGGTACTCACCTCGGCAGGCATGAGCGCAATGCCCGATGTCCTGGCAAGTCGTTACCGCATCGAACGCCTGCTCGGTGCCGGCGGCATGGGAGCGGTTTACCGTGCGCGCGATCTGCTGGCCGAGCAGTACGGAGATCCCGATCCTTACGTCGCGCTCAAAGTCCTCAACGAAGACTTCGCCGAGTCGCCGGACGCCAGCGCCCTGCTCTACAGCGAGTTCCGCCTGACCCGATACCTGCGGCATGACAACGTGCTGCGTGTGCACGGGTTTCATGTCGACACCTCGTGCGCGCGGGCTTTCATCACCATGGAGCTCATGCGAGGCCTGACGCTGGACAAAATGCTCTGTGAGCGGCCGCTGGGACTGCCATGGAAAGAGCTGCGCGAGATCGTTCTGCCGTTGCTGGACGCACTGGCATTCGCCCACGCTCGCGGCGTGGTTCACGGTGATATCAAACCCAGCAACATCATGCTCAGTGAAGAGGGCGTGCGCCTGTTCGACTTCGGTCTTGGCAGGGCCGAGGAGGGCGTATTACCCGGCTTGCCGCATTTGAGTCGCGAGCGCTTCAATGCCTGGACCCCAGGCTACGCTGCCCCTGAGCTGCTTGAGCACCAACAACTCTCGACAAGTGCTGACGTCTACGCGGTGGCCTGTGTGATCTACGAGCTGGCAAGCGGCAAACATCCCTTCCGGCATCTACCTTCGAATCAGGCCCGTGATCAGCACCTGGAAGCCGGGTTGAAACCGTCACGCCACTTACCCAGGCGTGGTTGGCCTGCTTTGCGAACCGCGCTCGCTTTTGACGCCGATGCCCGCAGGATAACGGCCGGGCAGATGCGTGACGCTTTCACCAACCCCTCGTCCTGGGGGTGGTGCAGGAAAATCCGCCCATCTCGGTGAGGCCATCAGTTGTGCGGTGCGAGATCGGACGCCTTCCCGGCTAAAGCCGGTCCTACACTGGACACGATGCTTTGTAGTGGGACCGGCTTCAGCCAGGAAGAGGCCGGTGTGGACTCCATCAGTTTGCGGTGTGACGCCTGACGCCTTCCCGGCTAAAGCCGGTCCCACCCGGTGCGCGTGGTATTGCTGCGGTCACTTTCTATTCAAACCCGCCCGAGTTTTTCCAGCGCCGCATCCGCCAAAAACGAAGAGCGGCTTTTGACGTTGTGGTCGCGAACATAACGGTCGATGCGCTGTATGACGAACCCCGGCAAGGTGACATTGACCTTCTCGGTCTTGCCCAGATAAGGGGTGATGTCGATCTCGATCATGCCCCAACCCATGTTTGCGTAATCGTCATTATCATGATGCGCTCGAGCCGATGATGGCATCGGCACGGCGTGACCGTCGGCAACCCGTTCTTCAAGACAAATATGGGCAATTTCGACCGCGGCGTTGTAAGCGTCTTCGAACGTGTCGCCAGCCGTCACCGCGCCGGGAATGTCCGGAATCTGTATGCCGACAGCCGTCGTCTCGTCGCCCCATTCGATGGCGATGGGATATTGCATGGTGTGCTCCTGCGCTAGGATCAAGTGGGTGCCAGAGGTAATAGACATGCCCGCCTCCTGATGCTTTTGATCGTTCCGATGGGAAGGTCCTTCTTCGGATGCGGGACCGGGATGGAGTTGGGGCTGCACGGATGTGTGTAAACGTGATGGCTGCCTCTGATTCGAGCCAAGGTCCAGCCCGCGGCCTCTAACTCTGCAATTAATTCCCTGCTTTTCACCAGCAGCTCCCTGTGAAGTGTGGGGCGGATGGTGAAAGTCGCTCGATGTTAGATCAAGGAGGAAGATGTATCTAGAGTTATGAATAATAGAAAGTGGCAGTTCTCTTCAGGTGTCACGACGCCGAGGAGAGCACGGCGGATTCGGTCTGAACAGGTGGCCAGCGATGGGCTGACAGGCAGATATGATCAGCATTTCGCTGGCCGCCCGCTCGACAGCAGCTGCATAAAGGGCAGCGGTGTTCTGACCAAACATCGCCGGGATGAGCGGAATAGAGCCATCTTGAAGAAAAAGATTGATTTATTTTCATGCACAAGCTTCAACACCCGACCGCCCGGTCCCTCTACCCCTCAGACGACACAACCGGGCACGTTGTCGCACCCAAGGCAGCCCGGCTCGGTTGTGCTTAATCGATTCATCTGGCATAAAAAGCGGGCTTCGGGCTCGAAAATCTAAAAAAAACATAGATTAATGGGTCGACGATAGCTGCTGTCACGTCCGACCCCCGCGCGCTACCCATCAAGCCAGTTTTGCTCGCTGCCCGAAGCGGAAATCTGTGCCACCCCCTCTGCCTTTCAACCTCATCGAGGCCATTCATTCGGCGCAACCAAACGCCGTGCAGCAAAAAAGGAACGGAAAATTGAGCGATCAATCCACTCCGAACACTCCACTCTCACGATTCTGCGAAAAAGTCGGAATTCCCTATCCCATGTTCTGGGGCTTTGTCGGTCTGTTGATCTTCATGATCGGCGATGGCGTAGAACTCGGATACCTCTCGCCCTTTCTCAGTGAACGCGGCATGCCCGGCGACGAAATCGCCATGATCTTCACCCTCTACGGCGTCACGGTCGGGATTTCCTCCTGGCTCGCCGGTGCGCTCTCCAATATTTGGGGCCCGAAACGGGTGATGTTCCTGGGATTGGTCATCTGGAGCGTGTTTGAAGTGCTGTTCCTGATCTACGGATTGCAGGAACTGAGCTACTCGATGATTCTCCTGACCTACGGCCTGCGCGGTTTCGGTTATCCATTGTTCGCTTATGGCTTTCTGGTGTGGATCGCAGCGTCAACGCCGTCCCGCAAAATGGGCATGGCCGTGGGCTGGTTCTGGGTGGCTTACGCTGCGGGCCTGCCGATGCTGGGTTCTCTGGTGGCGAGCGCCGCCATCCCGCTGATCGGCGCATTGCAGACCTTCTGGTTGTCCTTCGCTCTGGTGGTCATCGGCGGCGCGATTGGTCTGATCGGGATGCGTGAGGCCCACGGCATGCGTCGACTGGCGCCCGAGGGTGAGCGGCCGATGGTGTCGATGGCGAAGAACATCACCATCATGTGGACGCGTCCGAAAGTCTCGCTGGCCGCCCTCGTCCGGGTGATCAACACCTCGTCGATGTTCGGTTTTCTGGTGGTCATGCCCGGGTTCTTCATGCACACCGTCGGCTTCACCCTGGAAGAGTGGCTACGCCTGCTGACCATCGTCTTCGTGTTCAACATCATCGGTAATCTGAGCTCAAGCGTGATCAGCACCAAGATCGGCTATCGCAACACGATCCTGTGGTTCGGTGCGGTGGGCAGCACGATCAGCACGCCGTTGTTCTTTTTTATGCCCCAGGCGTTTCACCACGATTTCCTGATCGCTTCGATCTTCGGTGCCTTTTACGGCCTGACCCTGGCGTGTTTCGTCCCGCTGTCGGCACTCGCCCCTGCGTTGGCGCCGAATAACAAGGCTGCGGCGCTGTCGGTGCTAAGCCTGGGGGCAGGGGCGTCCACATGGGTGGGCCCGGCGGTGGTCGCGATTTTCAATGAAAGCTACGGCGTTGAAGGGGTGGTCTGGGCATTCTGCGGCCTTTACGCACTGAGCGCCGTGCTGACCGCCTTCCTGAAAGATCCGGAGCCCGTGCATGACCCGATCCTGATCAAGATCAAACGCCGGATCAAAGTGTTTGCGCCGCGTATGGATTACCGTTGGGCCCATGCCGAAGACCCGAACAAAGACGTAAGCTGATTCCGGTGCTCGCGCGGCGTGACAGTCATGAAAGGGTCGACTGCCGCGCCGCGTGTCTTAATGGGGCGGGGTGATCAATCAGCGACTGCCGGCGGTTGCTCCTTGCTCAGCCCGTCGTTGATCAACACCATGCTCTGCGGTGCGGACAACGCGATGCCCATTTCCCGAAGGCGGCCCAGCACGGTAAACAACAGGTCGCTTCGAGCACTGCCCACCGAGCGCGGGCTGTTGACGTAACCGCTGGCGCTGATGATCAGGCCCGTGTTGGTCAAGTCTTTGAAGGTGACCGAGGGCGCTGGCGTATCGAGCACGGCTTCGTGCTCGGTAAACGCCTGCAACAGCAGTTCGCGGATCTGCAGGACATCCGTTTCCAGCGGCAGCGTCAGGG
The DNA here is from genome assembly GCF_029960075.1 of Pseudomonas sp. PS02290. Taxonomy (NCBI): domain Bacteria; kingdom Pseudomonadati; phylum Pseudomonadota; class Gammaproteobacteria; order Pseudomonadales; family Pseudomonadaceae; genus Pseudomonas; species Pseudomonas sp. PS02290. The sequence goes on along the minus strand of NZ_JASCOY010000013.1, from coordinate 14,094 downwards.
AAATCCCGACTACGCCCAGCGCGTTGCCCATGGTCACGTTGCGCACGTTCTGAGTAATGAACTGCGAGTTCGGCACGATCACCGTGGAGCGGTCGGACATCTGGATTTCAGTGGCACGCACGTTGATCCGGCGAATATCGCCCTCGACCCCCGCCAGGCTCACCCAGTCCCCGACCTTGACTGGCCGCTCGGTCAGCAGAATCAAGCCCGAGATGAAGTTCTGCACGATGGCCTGCAAACCAAAACCGATCCCCACCGACAGGGCGCTCACTACCCAGGTCAGGTTGGTCAGGCTGATGTGCAGGGTGGACATCACCACCGCAATCACCAGCACAAACCCGATGTAGCCGATCAGGGTCACCAGGGACGCCTGCATGCCGGCGTCCATGTTGGTTTCCGGCAGCAGCCGTTCGCCGAACCATTCCTTCAGCACGCGCACGCCCAGCATGCCGAGTACCAGGCAACCCAGTGCCATGAGAATGTCGCTTGGAACGATGTTCAGGTTGCCCAGGGATTTGTTTGTGACTTCCATCTGGGTGAAGCTTTCGAGCAACTCGCCCGGGCTTGAACCCGAGGGCAGAAAGGCCAGCAGCGCGGCGGCCAGCAACAGCAAGCTGCGGCCTACGCCCGCCAGAATGGTGCTCGCCTGGGCCTGATGGCGCGGGGACAGGCCGAGTGCCGAACCCAGTGCCATGCCCCCCGGTTGCTTGGGCGACAGGAGGGTTTCGCAGACGTCGCCGAAGAACGCCACCAGCAGGTAGGCGGTTGACGCGACCACGCTCATCCACAGCAGCTTGACCGCAAGGAAGTAGGCCAGCGTCAGGTACCCGCTCAGCAACGCCAGCAGGCTCAATCCGACCCAGACCGCGACGACGAAGGGGATCAACCCGGCGAGGCCGCCCGGACGCTCGATTGCAAAGCGGCGGCGGGTGCGGCGGTAGCGCACCAGGCCGAAGAAAAACACCAGGGAAACCGCCAGCGCCGTCAGGCCGTTGACCGCGACGGTCAGCGCCAGGCTGCTGGCGATGACGCTGTTGATCCGCTCCTGGGTGCCGATGACCATCAGGGCCAGGGCCAACACAGGCGGAAAGCGGCCCATGGCCGTGGCAATCTCGTCAGGAATCTTCGGCAGGCGCCACGAGGGGTGCGGCAGCATCAACAGCGCGCGGCCCAGGCCGACGATGAAGGCGCAGAAGGTGATCAGCGTCTGCAGTTGGTCGAGGAGATTGACCACGTCGTTGCTCAGCACTGCATTGCTGGTGATGCCCCAGCGCAGCAGGGAAGTGGCAGTGGTGATGGTGAGCACGGTCGAAAGACCGACGGCCAGTGCCAGGGCGCTGCGGCGCAGACGGCCCTCGGGCAGCCAGCGGACCATCAGGCGGATCAGCAGGCTCTCCAGCAGGCGGCGCACCACCACCCAGATCAGCAGCGCGCCGATCACCACGCTGGCAAACAGCATCCGGTTGCCGGGGGCCAGTGCGCTGGTGAACACGCTGCGGACGTCGTCCAGCAAACCGTTCATGCGCCTGAGGTCGTCATCGGTCGGGCGAATCAGGGTCGACCAGAACGCCGAGCTGAGAGGGCTGGCCGTGCGCGTGCTGATTTGCGAGTCGAACAGGCTGCGGCGCAGGCTGAAGATCTGCGTGGCCAGGTCCCGTGCCGACTGACTCAAGGTATTGGTCTGGCGTTCGTCGCTGACCAGCGCGTTTTTCTGGGCAGTCAGTGCCTTGCGCTGGCTGGTCAGGGTGGGCGCTTCATCCGGTTGCACCGGGCCGAGAATGTTCAGCTGATCGTTCAGGTGCTCGATGTCGACCGCCTGTTTGGCGATCAGATCATCGGCTTGCTTCTGCACCTGCAATGCGGCCTGGCGGAGGCTCGACAGCAGGTCATCGTTGGCGCTGACGGTGACTTTTTGCCGGATCTGGTCGAGCTGTTCGCTCAGGTCATCCAGGCTTGGCGCCTCGACTTCCGGCGTTGCATCAGGTTGGCTCGCGGCCTGCGGTGCGGTTTGTGGCGCGACCTGCGCCGCCGCGGCCTGTGCGAAAGCGGGCAGGGTGACGCACAGCAACAGCGCGAGCACCCCAGCGTAGAAACGGTTCAACGTGACGTGTTGCATTCGGGTTCCTTTGGGGCGTTAACCGGTTTTGCGAGCTGATCGTTTGGCGCATGTATCGAACGGCAGGCGGGGCTCTCGATCATTCGTGCGCGCGGGGGCGGATGATAGCAAGGATTGGGTCGTGACGACTCACGCTCGCTGTCCATTGCCGGCAGTGGTGCGGCTGATGGAAGATCAAGAGCGTCTGCCTGGGGGCAGACTGTTTCGCCTTCGGCGAGTTACTTGATAAAGCCCCAAGTAACCAAGGGCTTGTGCTCCTGGTTGGGCCCCTCCTGCGTCGGGGTTCCTTCACTTCGGTCCCGCTCCGTAGGCCCGCGCCGAACGGACATCCATGTCCTGACGGCGCTCTCGCCGCATCCATGCGGCTCGACCCACTGCGCGAGACCTGCGTTCAGCCTGCACCCAAGTCGCGACTGGTGTCGTCTGCACTCGCCGTGTATGAAGATCAAGATCAAAAGCGCATTTAGATCAGATCAAAGGCTTCCCGGCTAAAGCCAGTCCAACGGTCAAGGTCACCGCCAATCCCACTGCACGCATACGATGCTTTTGTAGGACCGGCTTCAGCCGGGAAGGGGCCCTCTCGGTCAACATCAATTCGTGCTGTGAACCCACCGTTAGCCGATACCCCCTCAGGTCATGTGATATTCACACTTGGCGGCACATGATCGTGTTCGGTGTTAAACAGGGCCCGTCCGACGGACCCCCATCAATCAAGAGGTAGCAGGATGCCCACACATAACGCTCAGGTGGATCTCGCCCACCGCCCCCGTCTTGCTGATCTTCAGCCCATCACCGCCGATCCGTCATCCCATGCCACCGCGCTGCGATCAACCCCCCAAGGACGGGTCACGCCGGCGTCGCAACTGGAAGGTCGCTCAGGCTACAGCGGCGATTTCCTCGGGGAATTCGTCGTGCCCTGGCCGACGACATCAACGCCGGACGACGTGTTCCCGGTGGGCAATCCGGGCAATCGTCTGGATTACACCCACTTCTCCATCAGCATGTCCCGGAGTCGGCGCATTGCGCTGTATGTGGGCGTGAACATCGAGGGTGGCAGCAGCGTCGAGATCGTGCGGAGTCAGGACAACTGGGCCTACGACGGTCGCCTGCCGGTCGAGGCGCAGATTGGCGACGATCTGTACCGCGACAACCTGCTGGATCGCGGCCATCTGGTTCGCCGCCAGGACCCCAACTGGGGCGCCGAGGCGCAGACCGCCAATCAGGACACCTTCCACTTCACCAACTGCTCGCCGCAGATGTCCGCCTTCAACCAGAAAACCTGGCTGGAACTCGAAGATTTCATCCTGGACAACACCCGCCGCTGGAAAGAGCGCGCCACGGTGTTTACCGGGCCGGTCCTGCGCAGTGACGACCCGCTGTACCGGGGCGTGCAAATCCCCCGAGCCTTCTGGAAAGTCGTCGCGTTCCTTGGCGATGACGGCAAACCTTCGGCCAGCGCGTACGTGATCGACCAGACCCGCGAGCTGGGCAAGCTGGAACTGGTGTTTGGCGCACTGAGGACGTATCGACGCAGCGTCACCCAGATTGAGGCGCTCACCGGCATCCGTTTTGGTGAGCTGGCGCGGTATGACGGGTTTTCCAATGAAGAGCAGATCACCGGCACCCGGATCGAGGCGCTGATTCAGCGGCCGGAGGACATTCGGCTGTAGCGTTGTCCTGCGATACCGCTGCAGGGGGCCTCTTTTTCTACGGCCATGCCCTTGCGTGCGAGTTCTCCTGAAAGCGGCCCGGTCTCAGGTGCCTCGCGTCAGCTGAGTGCCGGGCATGTTCATTTGCACATACGCAATCACACTCACCATGACGATCCAGAACAGCCACTGCAGACGGCTGAGCCCGGCGATCCGGTAGATCGCCTGCAGCGGCTTGCGCCAGCGATATTGGCGATCCACTGGCACTGCACTTTTGGGTTGCAGCCTGCCGATCAGGCCAGTGATGACGTAGGTGGCCACCCCGAGAAGTCCCAGCCATTTCCAGAGCACAAAGGCCAGGGCCAGCACCGGTACGCCGTTGCGGATCACCAGATAACGCCGATTCCGCGTCAGTGTATGGCGTGCGCACCATGCGCTGAAGCGTTGATCCTCATCGTAGAAGTACTCCGAGAATCTGACCCAGTGCTCATACAGCTTCTTGCCCATGTACGTGAGTAGCAGCCCTGTCATCAAGATGAGCGGCGATATGACCACCAAGAGCAGGAGAGGGGCGGAGACGTCGAGTATGCCATTCAGTGCGAGAGTAATGGTCAGAACAATGCCCGCCCGCTGCGTGACGTGGGGCGGACTTTCCGGCCCCACCAGTGCTTTCCAGAACCATGGATTGTGGTCCGGGAACCTCCGTGCCCAGTCGGGAAACCGCTTCGTGAAGTCCTCGGATAATTGTTCGCAAGCCTGCCACTCAGCCTCGGTGAATGTCGCAACGCGTGCCTGAAGGCGTTCCGCCGACGAACCCGTCAGGAACAGCGCAGCAGCATTGGCGCGTGGGTTGGGATGCTCCTCGCCCTGGCGCACCAGCGCACGCAATTCGTCCACCCATTTCTTCTCTTCGCAGCGCCAGAGCAGCGCGTGCCATTGCTCATCAACGATGGGGACAACGGCTGACTCGCTGTCCCAGGCGAACAGTTGCCGGATCCTTTGAAACAAAGCGGGGGACCAGTGCTTATGTTCGAGAAAAAGATCGAGCACCTGCACGTGAAGCGTCTGGCGACGCGCTAAATCGCCCAGCCAGCCTTGTCGACTGTGGTGCTCAAGGCACCCGATAAAGCGTGTTTCCTCGCCGGCCGCCATGTATTGCTCCAGCCTGCGGTACAACCCCATTGAGAGCAAATGGCCAAGCCGCTGCTGATCGGCCTCCCGCGGGCGAATCTGCTGCCACGGCGTCAGCCACTGGCGGGTTTCAAGGCCCCAATGCAACAGGTTCGGGTGCGCGTCCGGCGCCTGGACGCACCGCATGAACAGCAGGGTCTCGACGGTCGATTCGATGCCCCGTGCGATCGCCTCATTCCAGCACTGATCAACGGCAGCATCGTCGAACGTTTCGAGCAGTTCGGCGGCCTGCTCCTGAGCGGAACGCACCACTGGCCGGGTGACCGGCTCAGGCCTTTGCACCAGAGGCGCTGCCGAAGCCTGTACAAACGAAGCGTCGCTGCCAACGCCATCGTCGCCGTCGCGCGCCAGTTGCAACGCGCGCTCGTAGGCCTCGCGCAGTTGCTGGAACGCGACCGGATTTTCGTCCGGACGGGTAATTTTCAGCAGCTTGGCGTATTGGCGTTTAACACTGCGCTCGTCGGAGCGGGCAGGGAGATCGAGAATCTTCCAGCAATCGAACGTCGTGTCCATGGGTCATTGCCACCCGCCATGTTCCAGCTGTTTGAGCCGCTCGTTCAGCTCCGTGCGCGTCTGCCGGATGAGGCGCTCGTCCTGACTGTCGAGGGCGCGCTGAAACTGGCTTGCCCAGTCACCGATCAGTTCGCGGCGCTCGCCCAGGCTCTCTTGATAGAGATGCTCCAGACGCGCCATCAACAGCGTATTGATCTGCTGATCGCGCGGATGCACCTTGAGCGCAGCGAGCGCTTGCAGGCGCTGGGCAACTTCCTCAGGGCTGAGCACGCCGGGGTTGTTTTCGATCACCAGTGCGAACGCATCGCCCGTGCTGGGGATCGTGACCTGACATTCGAGAATGCCGTTGTTGTCGTAGGTGAAGCGGACGTCGAGATCGACGTTGCCCTTGTTGTGGGGCGGAAGGGGAATCTCCAGTTCGCCCAGAGGAATGTTGTCGCGCACGAGACGACTTTCGCCCTGGAAGATGCTCACCGTCACGCCGGTTTGCCCTGCGTCGGCGGAGTAAACGGTCTTCACCCGGCTGACGGGTACGGTGGTGTTGCGCTCAATGATCGGCAGATAGTGTCCGTACTCACGGTGCTGGCCGACCCGTTCTGCGACCTCGATACCCAGGGTGTAGGAACAGACGTCCGTCAGCACGACTTCTTCCAGGGCCGCATCCCGGGATTTCAACGCCGCCTGTATCGCCGCACCGTGGGCCACGGCTTCGTCGGGGTTGAGCTGAATCGAAGGGAAGCGCCCGAACATGCCCGCCGCCAGTTTGCGCACCAGTGGCATACGCGTGGTGCCGCCGACCAACAGGATTTCGTCGAGATCGCCGATCTGCAGCCTGGCGTCGCGCATGGCCCGTTCGACCGGGTTGCGCAGCCGCTCGAGCAACGGCGCATACAGCGCGGCCATGTCCTCTTGAGTGAAGGTTTGCTGCCACTGCTGGCCGTCCACCCGCAGCACGAACGCGTCGCTGCGAACCTGGCCCAGGGCAATGCGCAGGCGTTGGGCTTCGCGATGCAGCGCGTGGGCGATGGATTCGGGGGCGGGAAAGCCTGGCTGGTCGGCCTGGGCGCGAACGAAGGCCTCGGCCAGCAGCCGGTCAAAATCTTCGCCACCGAGGAAGTTGTCCCCCGCACTGGCGCGGACTTCCATCACGCCCTCAAACAGCTCGAGGATCGACACGTCAAACGTCCCGCCACCCAGATCGAACACCAGAAAAGAACATTCCTTGCCGTGTTGCGGCAAGCCGAACGCCAGCGCGGCGGCGGTGGGCTCGTTGATCAGCTTGTCGACCTTCAGGCCTGCCAGTTCTCCCGCGATGCGCGTGGCTTTGCGTTGAGCATCGCTGAAATAGGCGGGCACGCTGATGACTGCCTCAACGACCGTCTCGCCATAGGCGCGCTCGACGTCTTCCTTGAGACTTCTGAGCACCAGCGCTGAAAGCTCTTCAGGACGGAATATATGATTGCCGAGGGCGGTCTGGTGGGCGCTGCCCATGTGCCGTTTGAACAACGCAGTGGTCAGGGAAGGGTGGGTATGCAGTCGTTCGCGGGCGGCTTGCCCGACCAGAATCCGGCCCTCATCGTCCAGCCCGACCACGGAGGGGGTGAGCAGCTCGCCCAGCGCGTTCGGCACCAGCACGCTGGCATCGTCTTTCCAGACCGCGACCAGGCTGTTAGTGGTGCCGAGGTCAATACCGACGATCATGGGTGAGTTCCTGTGTGCAGGCTTGGGGAGCCTGGGGCTGCGATAAACGCGTTGGGTGTCATGAATGTTGTCTTCCTTGAGCCCGGAGCGGGTGTGCGCGGATTTGAGAATGATCGGCGTACAGGGTTCAAGTGCTCATGTGGACGCACTGCGCCGACTGCGTAACATTTCGCAAAATTACAAAATAATAGGATCCAAAGGGAATTTATTTTTGCGTAAGCTATCTAGCATCACGCTTACAGACGGTTCATCGGCATCGACAAACTGCCGTCTGAACCCGAACGCTGTACCGCCCCGAAGCAAGATTTCTCTGCCAACGGCTTTTTTCACTCCCTGGAGATTCCCCGACAATGACCGTCTCATTCAGCCGCCACTGGTTACTCGCCCTCGCACTGCCGCTGCTCCTGACCGCCTGCGGCAGCAGCGAGCCTGACCAGCGCGCCGCGTTCAAGCAGTTCCTGCAAACCCGCATCATCGACAAGCCGGGCGTCCACGTGCCCAAACTGACACCGGAAGAATCGAAGTCTTTCGGCGATTACACCCAGCACTACGCCGTGATCACTGACTTCAACAGTGGTATGGACGCCAGCATGAAACCCCTCAACGGCTTCGTGCAGAAAGGCGCGTTCCATTCATTGGGCGACGTGATTGAGCGCCGCGATGATCTCAAGACGGTGCAAACCGGCGTGAACGATCTGGTCGCACAGCTCAAGCAACAGTTGGCGAAAGCTGACGCCGCCCATGCCCAGCTCAAGCAGCCGGACGATCTGAAAACCGTGTATGACAGCGCCTACGATCGCACGGTGACCGTCCCGGCCAACACGCTCCTGACCGTCATGCCGCAAGTCAATGGCACCTTCGAATCGGGCCTCAAAGTGGCGGACTACGTCGACGCTCACAAGGCGCAGATCCAGATCAATGGCTCGGTGATTCAAGTGACGGACCCCAAGGTCCAGGCTGAATTGAACACGCTGCTGCAGGACCTGAATGCCAAGGCCAAGGTGGTTCAGGAAGCGCAGACACGCATGCAGGCCGTGTTGCTGGGTCGCTGAATCCGGACCTGATAACGGCACCGAGGGTGAGTTATCCCTTGGTTGTGTAAAGCACGCAAAGGGCATCAGACCCTTTGTCCAGGGAAGCAGGCGCGCGCCAGGGATGGCACTCGGCGGCGCTGTGAAAAGGGTCGCCCCATGAAAAAGCTGAAGCTCATCGCTGTACTGGTTTTATTCCCGCTGGCGCTGAACCTGTTTGGGGTCTGGGAGCTGCAACGCAGCAGCGAGGACCGCCAGGTCTACGCGGGCTATCAGGCTGACCTCAATGAAGCGCGTCCGGAGCTGCAAGCCATTGCCGCCAAAGGCGGTTCGCGCCCAGTGATGGTCGACGTCGGCGACGGCGAGAAAATGGAAGTCAACGAGGCGTTGGCCCGCGTCGCCGGGTTGCAGGACGAACTGGACACTCTGCTGCCGCTGAGCAACGTCATGGTCTGGCTCGCAACAGGGGTCATCGCGCTGGGATTGCTGGCTGCCCTAGTGGGCGGGCTCGGCTTGCTGGGCCTTAACTGGGCGGGCCGGCGCGCCATGCATTCGCGGGAACAACTGCTGCATGGCTTTACCCGTGTGACCAAACTGCTGCCCTTCGTTCTGGTAGGGCATGTGGTGGTCATGGGGGCTGTCATCGCCGCCATCGTCGCCTTCGAGGCGCTGAATCTCTGGCACGCCGGGCGACTGTCCGCCGGCGAAATGAAATTCATGTTCGCTGCCATGGTAGTTGTCGCGGGTTGCCTGTATTCGATCTGGCAAATGGGCACGCAGTTGCGCGTCATGCTCAACATGTTCCAGCCTACGCCGATGGATGTGATGGGAGAGGCCGTCACCGCCGAACAGGCGCCGGTGCTTTGGGCTTACGTCAACGAGCTGGCCCGAAAACTGGGCGCACTGCCGCCGGATCACATCGTGTTGGGCATGGCTGCCGGCTTTTACGTCACCTCCGGCGACATCGCCCTGGCGCCGGCCAACACCACCTTGACGGGCCGCACCCTGCATGTGCCGCTGGTGTATCTGGGCATCCTCGACGAAGCCGAGACCACCGCTGTCATCGGCCACGAGCTGGGGCATTTTGCCGGCGCGGACACCGAGTTCAGCATGCGCTTCGTGCCGATTTACCACGGCATCGAGCGCAGCCTGGTGGTGATTGGTCAGACCCTGGTCGACAGTGAATGGCTGCAACGGGCGACCCTGCACCCGGCGTTCATGCTGGGTGCCTACTTCATGGAAAGCTTCGACCACGCGGTGATGCACTGGAGCCGTGTGCGCGAGCTGGAAGCCGATGCCGCCGGTGCGCAGCTGGCGGGCAATCTGGCTGCCGCGTCGGCCCTGGTGCGTATTTCCGCCATCGATCCGCTGCTTCAGGACCGCCTGGCCACTCATATCGCCCAAGCCACTCATGTCACCCCCGAGCAGAGCGCCGTTCAGGATCTGCCCACGGCACTTCTGCATGAGATGGCTGCGCTGCCGCTTACCTTGCCGGAAGAAGAGATGGCAACTCAGCTGCCCCACCCGTCAGACACCCACCCTTCAAACGGCGAGCGCGTGGCGTCTCTCAAGGTGTCCATCGACGATGCCGTGCGCACGGGCACGCGACCCCTGGATGCAACGCAAGCCTGTGCGGCGATGGATCGCTACTTCGCGCGGCCCGAGGTGTTGCGCAGCCGCCTGACGGACGATTATCTGAGCCATCATGTTCAGCAGGACGCTGCGATCGTGGAGACGTTGCGCACCCACGCCGGCAACGTAACCGGCGACGTCGCACTGCATGAAGGGGCCCGCCTGCGGGGTCAGATCCTGCTCGGATTCAGTGGCCTGTCGGCGCTGGCGGGGCTGGTTCTGCTGCTTGCCCCACTGCTGTTTTCAGGGGTGGCAGGGCGTGATCCGCAGCCGTTCTTTGTCGGTGGCGGCGTCGCTCTGCTCATCACGCTGTGCACGCTGCCCTTTGGATTGCGATTCTTCAGACGCGCTAATAAAACGGCGCTGCTGCTGACGCCGGATCACTTCGTGTTCGCCAACCTCAAAGCGCCGCTGCCGATTCGCGACATCGCCGATTTCAGCCTTCACGTCGGCAATGTGCTCATGCTGACTGTTCTGCTTGAACACGACGCGCCGCTGCCCGAGCTGACCCCACGCTCGTTCTTCTCACCCGATGCCGTGCTCAACAAGAAGAAACGCTGGCTGATGCTGCCCCTCTCCCAGTTCTGCCGCGATGACAAAAAGCTCAAGATCCCCGAGCTGGCCGAACTGATCGGGACCTACCTCAACGCAGGTGCGGCGCGGCATTTGCTGCAGCAGCGGTTTGAGCAGGACGGGGAGTTGAAGGCTGGGTGAATGGCGGACTTCCCGGGTACCGTGATCCCCGGGAGGCACGCGACCCCACCGCTCGTCACCTGTCCCGTCAGATGACCCGCCTTTCACACAGCATGCCCATACTGCCCCCGTCTCTTCATTCAAAACGGAGCACGTTATGACACTGCAATTCAATGTCCGGGATTTCGGCGCCGTTGGCGATGGACATACCTCTGACACCGCAGCCATTCAAGCCGCCATCGATGCGGCAGCAAAAGCCGGCGGCGGTGATGTTTATATTCCTGCCGGCACCTGGACCCTGACCCCGGGCGGAAAGCCTGCCGACGGCGCGCTGATGCTCAAAAGCAACGTGTTCATCAAGGGCGACGGCATGGGCGCCACGGTGCTCAAGCTGGCAGACGGCACCGACCAGGCGGTCACCGGCATCATCCGCTCGGCGAGCGGCGAGGCGACCCACGATTTCGGCGTCAGCAACCTCACCCTCGACGGCAACCGGGATGCCACCAGCGGCAAGGTCGATGGCTGGTACAACGGCTTTCTGCCGGGCCAGCCGGGTCAGGACTCCAATGTCACGCTGTCCGGCGTGGAGATTCGCGATTGCTCGGGCTACGGCTTCGACCCCCACGAGCGCACGGCGAACATGCTCATCGAAAACAGCGTGTCCCACGGCAACGGGCTGGACGGGTTCGTTGCCGACTACCTGATCGACAGCACGTTTCGCAATAACCTGGCCTACGACAATGACCGCCACGGTTTCAACATCGTCACGACCACCCACGACCTGGCGCTGCTGAACAACGTCTCCCACGACAATGGCGGCGGTGGCATTGTCGTCCAGCGCGGCAGCGAAAACATTCCCTCGCCGTATCACATCACCATCGAAGGCGGCGAGGTCTACGGCAACGCGGCTGAAGGCGTGCTGGTGAAGCTGTCCAATGGCGTTGACATCAGCGGCGTGGATATTCACCACAACGGCACGTCCGGCGTGCGTGTCTATGGCAGCACGGACGTCGAAGTCCGCGGCAATCTGATCCACGAGAACGCGCAGAAAGCCGGCATTCCTGAAGTACTGATCCAGCCGTTCGACGATCGCGGCGGCGTCTCCGGCAAGCTCCATCCGGCTGACCACAACACCTTCGCCGACAACATCATCACGGGCGGCGCCAAAAGCACTTTCGGCGTGGCGGAGGAGAGCGGCCAGTCAGGCAGCAATTCGGTTTATGGCAACACCTTCGCTCATCTGCAGCAGGGTTTGGTATCGCTGCAAGGCGCGGGTGACCACGTCGGGACCAACCCCGTGCTGAATGCCATCGACGGCGGCAGTGCCAGCGATTCCCTCAATGGCACGGCCAAGGCCGACTCCATCAATGGCAGGGACGGGGCAGACACATTGAACGGTGGGTCGGGCGCGGACCTGCTGTGGGGCGGCGCCGGCCATGACCGATTGCTCGGCGGCAGCGGCAACGACACCCTGATCGGCGGCGCCGATGCCGACGTGCTGTTCGGCGGCGCAGGTTCGGACCTGTTCCGCTTTGCCTCGGTGTCCGACAGCTACAGAACAGCGACTGCCAGCCATGCCGACCGCATCGGCGACTTCGATGCCGCTCACGACACCATCGATGTCTCGGGCCTCGGCTTTACCGGATTTGGCGACGGCCATGACGGCACCTTGAAATTCACCACCAACGCCGAGCACACCCGGGTCTACCTGAAAGACCTTGATGCCGACGTGCAAGGGCATCGGTTCGAACTGGTGCTGGACGGTGATTTCAAAGCCGGTCTCCCTTCAAAAGCGATGGTATTTGCCGACGCCTCAACGTTGTTGGCCAGCCCATCCACGACAGCGGACGCTGTGTCGGTGGCACTGGTAGGCGTGGCTCAGGATCATCCGGAGATTGGGCTCGTTTGACATAACGTCAGGCCCTTCCTCGCCTGAACGCGAGAACGGGCAGTAAACCGAGGGATGCACGCGCCGTGGGGTAGCACTCACGGCGTGATGCCGTCCCATTCCCGTACCCAATTCCCGCGCCAACCTTTGCATCCTCATGACCTTCCCGCTAAAGTCGGCCTCCGGGCGTCTGCTGCGCCTGCGGTCCGCGCGAAGGGGTTTCCCAAGGCAAGCGTTTCCCCAATCATTCATTCCAGCTCCCGGCTTGTCGGCGGACCGAGCCCTGTAAGGAGTTGGCATGCCTGCCACTAATGCGTCCCGTCAACACGGTCGGCTCGATCTACCTGCGCTGCGCAAGCACGCAAAACGTCTTCTCAAAGCCCTGAAAAACAACGAAGCGGACGACGCCCGAACGCAACTGCGCGCGATGGGCCTGTCGGGCCCGGACTATCGGCTCGCCGACACCCAATGGCTGGTGGCCCGCGAGGCGGGGTTCGCCAGTTGGCCCAAATTGATCGCCCATGCCGACGCCGTCGCGTTTGCCGCCCGTCATCCGGACTTCGCGGCGACGGGTGAAGCACAGGTCCAGCACTGGCGCTGCGGCAACGACATCGAGCGTAGCCTGCGGGTTGCCGGCTTTGCAGGGTCGTTCCAGATGTTCGACGACCCCATGGTCATGGGCCCGGTGCCCGCGCTGCCTGACGATGAATATTGGGCGGTACGTGCCGCGTTTGCCGAGCAGGCGTTTGGACTGTCACCCCGTGACGCCGAGCAGCGCCAGGCGATGCAGCGTGAGGCGTTGGCACGCCTGAATGCCGACAGTGAACTGGTGCTGTGGTGCGAGGGCGATGCGTACGATCAACTGTTTCTGGTTCGACTGCTGGCGAGTCTACCCAGCGTGCCGCGCAGGCTGGAGCTGATCGAGATCAATCGGGTGCCCGGCGTCGAGCGATTCATCGGCATCGGGCAACTCGACCCGGACGTACTCGCCTGGCTCTGGCCCCAGCGGCGCGCCATCGGTGAGGACGCCCTGGCACTGGCCCGGCAGGTATGGGCCGCCTACACCGCCCCCGATCCAAGTCGCTGGGCCGAGCTCGCGGCGCAACACCATTCGGCGCTGCCGCTGCTCGGCCCCGCGTTGGCGAGGCAGCTGCAAGAATTGCCCGGCGTCGAGGATGGCTTGAGCCTGACCCAGCGATTGATCCTGCGCATTCTCGCGGAGAAAGGCGAAATGCCCGCCGGTAAGGTCTTCGGTCATTTGATGCTTAATTATGAGCCGCTGCCGTATCTGGGCGACATGATGTTTCATGCGCTGCTGAGACCTCTCATCGATGCACCTCAACCGCTGCTGCATGAACAACCGGGCAGCGAGTGGCCCAAGCGTCTTGTACGGCTGACGGCGCAGGGTGAGCGGGTAGTGCGCGGGGACTTGAACGGGCTTGATCTTGATCCGGCAGAGCGTTGGGTCGGCGGTGTGCGGATTGTTGCCGATCGCTCGCCCTGGGTGGTCAGTGCAGAAGGGCGGGTGTGGCGTCGCTGACTACGCCGGAAACGCCAGCAACTTCTCCATGATGATCGTCCGCTCCTCGCCATGGTATTCATCGCGAATGGTTGAGTAGCCAAGCGACCGGTAGAAGCCCTCGGCCGTGATGGAAGAGGGCACGCGCAACTGACTGACGC
>NZ_JASCOY010000139.1:0-9567 GCF_029960075.1 Pseudomonas sp. PS02290 | reverse complement strand
CGCGAATGCGGTGTTACAGCCAAAAAGTTTGTCAGGGCTGTCTGACCTCTTCGCGAGCAAGCTCGCTCCCACCAACGCTCATCTGCCGTGAGAGCTGCTGTGTGAAAACCAGTGCGGGCGGAGCTCGATCCCTTACTGGCTGCTTCTGCACGAGATCCCGCAATGTCCGATTACCTGCTGCAAATGAACGGCATCGTCAAATCCTTCGGCGGCGTCAAGGCGCTCAACGGCATCGACATCAAGGTGCGGGCTGGCGAATGCGTCGGCCTGTGCGGCGAGAACGGCGCCGGCAAATCGACGCTGATGAAAGTCCTCTCGGCGGTCTATCCCCACGGCACCTGGGAGGGTGAAATCTTCTGGGACGGCCAGCCGCTGAGGGCGCAATCCATCAGCGAAACCGAGGCCGCCGGGATCGTCATCATTCACCAGGAACTCACCCTCGTCCCCGACCTGTCGGTGGCGGAAAACATCTTCATGGGCCACGAACTGACCCTGCCGGGCGGGCGCATGAATTACCCGGCGATGATCCACCGCGCCGAAGCCTTGATGCGCGAACTGAAAGTGCCGGACATGAACGTCGCCCTGCCGGTCTCGCAATACGGCGGCGGTTATCAGCAACTGGTGGAGATCGCCAAGGCGCTGAACAAACAGGCGCGCCTGCTGATTCTCGACGAACCCTCGTCGGCCCTGACCCGCTCGGAAATCGAGGTCCTGCTCGACATCATTCGCGAGCTCAAAGCCAAGGGCGTCGCTTGCGTTTACATCTCCCACAAGCTCGATGAAGTCGCCGCCGTTTGCGACACCATCTCGGTGATCCGCGACGGCAAGCACATCGCGACCACGGCCATGGCCGACATGGACATCCCGAAGATCATCACGCAGATGGTCGGCCGCGAAATGAGCAACCTCTACCCCACCGAACCCCACAGCGTCGGTGAGGTGATTTTCGAGGCGCGCCACGTCACCTGCTACGATGTCGACAACCCGAAGCGCAAGCGCGTGGACGACATCTCGTTCGTGCTCAGGCGCGGGGAAATCCTCGGCATCGCCGGGTTGGTCGGCGCCGGGCGCACCGAGCTGGTCTCGGCGCTGTTCGGCGCCTATCCGGGTCGCTACACCGGCGAAGTGTGGCTGGACGGCAAACCCATCGACACGCGCACGCCGCTCAAATCAATCCGCGCGGGCCTGTGCATGGTGCCGGAGGACCGCAAGCGCCAAGGCATCATCCCGGACCTGGGCGTGGGCCAAAACATCACCCTCGCCGTGCTCGACAGCTTCGCCCACCTGACCCGCATCGACGCCGAGGCCGAATTGGGCAGCATCGACAAGGAGATCGCGCGCATGCACCTGAAGACTGCGAGCCCGTTCCTGCCGATCACCAGCCTGTCCGGCGGCAATCAGCAAAAAGCCGTGCTGGCGAAGATGCTGCTGACGAAGCCGCGGGTGCTGATTCTCGACGAGCCCACCCGCGGCGTGGACGTTGGCGCCAAGTACGAGATCTACAAACTGATGGGCGCGCTGGCGGCCAGCGGCGTGTCGATCATCATGGTGTCGTCGGAGCTGGCCGAGGTGCTGGGCGTCTCAGACCGGGTGCTGGTGATCGGCGACGGCCAGCTGCGCGGCGACTTCATCAATCAGGGCCTGACCCAGGAACAGGTGCTCGCGGCCGCGCTCAGCCAATCCGGCGACACTGCGTACAACAAAAACAATAACGACCGGCCCGATGCTGTGGGAGAAGCGCGTCAATGAATCAGCTCAAGCAACTGTTCACCCGCTACAAAATGCTCGCGCTGGTGATCGCCATCGCGGTGATCTGGCTGTTCTTCAGTTGGCAAACCGACGGGGGGTTTCTGACGCCGCGCAACCTGTCCAACCTGCTGCGGCAGATGTCGATCACCGGTATTCTGGCCTGCGGCATGGTGCTGGTGATCATCAGCGGCGAGATCGATCTGTCGGTGGGTTCACTGCTCGGCTTGCTCGGCGGCGTGGCGGCCATTCTCGACGTGGTCTACCACGTCCCGCTGCCGCTGAACCTGTGCATCGTCGCCGGATGCGGACTGTTGATCGGCCTCGCCAACGGCTGCATGACCGCGTACCTGCGCATCCCTTCATTCATCGTCGGCCTGGGCGGCATGCTGGCGTTTCGCGGGATTCTGCTGGGGATCACCGGCGGCACCACCATCGCGCCGGTGTCGCCGGAACTGGTCTACATCGGCCAGGGTTATCTGCCGCCGCTGGTGGGGATCGTGCTCGGCGTGCTGCTCTTCGCGCTGACGCTGTTCCTGACCTGGCGCCAGCGCAGCAACCGCGCGTTGCACGGGCTGGCCGCCCATTCGCTGGCACGGGACGTGGTGCGGGTCGTGGCGATCGGTGCCGTGCTGGCAGGCTTCGTCTACACGCTGAACAGCTATGACGGGATTCCAGTGCCGGTTCTGCTGCTGTTGGTCCTGCTTGGGGTGTTCAGCTACATCACCAGCCAGACCGTGTTCGGCCGGCGGATCTACTCGGT
The DNA here is from genome assembly GCF_029960075.1 of Pseudomonas sp. PS02290. Classification (NCBI taxonomy): domain Bacteria; kingdom Pseudomonadati; phylum Pseudomonadota; class Gammaproteobacteria; order Pseudomonadales; family Pseudomonadaceae; genus Pseudomonas; species Pseudomonas sp. PS02290. The sequence continues at coordinate 7,058 of NZ_JASCOY010000139.1, read as the reverse complement.
GGGCAGCAACATGGAAGCCACGCGCCTCTCCGGGATCAACGTGCAGGCGGTGAAGTTGTGGATCTTCGGCATCATGGGCGTCATGTGCGCCCTCGCCGGCCTGGTCAACACCGCCCGCCTGGCCGCCGGTTCGCCGTCGGCGGGCAACATGGGTGAACTCGACGCCATCGCCGCCTGCTTCATCGGCGGCACCTCCATGCGCGGCGGCTCGGGCACCGTCTACGGCGCCCTGCTCGGCGCCCTCGTCATCACCAGCCTCGACAACGGCATGTCCATGCTCGACGTCGACAGTTACTGGCAGATGATCGTCAAGGGCAGCATTCTGGTGCTGGCGGTGTGGGTGGATGTGAGTACGCGGGCGGGACGGCGGTGAGCGTGGATCCGGTCAGGCCGCTGCATTCTCGGCGCTTGGCAGACCGCCTTCGCGAGCAAAGTGGAGCGCCACCCCGGTCGCTCCCACACAAGGATTCCCCGTCAAGCCAATATGCGAGCCCGGCGCTGGAAGCAGTAGCTCACTCACCGCCCCTCCAGCAACTCCCCCGCCCGATCCAGCAACCCCAGCGGGTCGTCCGTCTTGTGAATGTCCACCGAGAGCATCTGCCGAAACTTGCGCGCCCCGGGGAAGCCGGTGCCCAGGCCCAGCACGTGGCGGGTGATGTGGTGCATCGAGCCGCCGTCGCGAAGGTGCGCTTCCACATAGGGCCTCATCAGCGCCAAAGCTTCGGCGCGAGTGATCTGCGGGGCATCGCTGCCAAACAGTTCGCGGTCCACGCCTGCCAGCAGGTACGGGTTGTGATACGCCTCGCGACCGAGCATCACGCCGTCGAAGGTGTTCAGGTGTTCCTGGCACTGCTCCAGGGTTTTGATGCCGCCGTTGAGGATGATCTCCAGCTCGGGAAAGTCCTGCTTAAGCTGCGCGGCGATGTCATAGCGCAGAGGCGGGATGTCACGGTTTTCCTTCGGCGACAGGCCTTCAAGAATGGCGATGCGGGCATGCACGGTGAAGCTGGTGCAGCCGGCATCGCGCACGGTGCCGACGAACTCACACAGCTGCTCGTAGCTGTCGCGTCCGTTGATGCCGATGCGGTGCTTGACCGTCACCGGAATCGTCACCGCGTCGCGCATTGCTTTGACGCAATCGGCGACCAACTGCGGATGCCCCATCAACACTGCGCCGATCATGTTGTTCTGCACGCGATCGCTCGGGCAGCCGACGTTGAGATTGACTTCGTTGTAGCCCGCCGCCTGTGCCAGCCGCGCACTGGCGGCGAGGTCGGCCGGGTTGCTGCCGCCCAGCTGCAGGGCCAGCGGATGCTCCGCCTCGTCGTGGCGCAAGAAGCGCTCGGTGTCGCCGTGCAGCAATGCGCCGGTGGTGACCATCTCGGTATAGAGCAGCGCATGCTTCGACAGCAGACGCAGGAAGAAACGGCAGTGACGATCCGTCCAGTCCATCATCGGGGCCACGGAAAAACGCCGTGAAGGCTCGGACGGCAGGCGGTCGGTGCGGGGTTCTGTGATAGGCAGCATGGGAGCAATAAGCAGGTCGGTCGAAGAGGACGCGCATTCTAACAGCTTGCACGCCCGGCTGAAGGGGACGCTGCTGAAACACGCCCCCCTTGCAGGACCGACTTCACCCGGGACTTGAATAAGCCGGTGGTGAAAAAAACGTTTAACAACTAACTCGACAACACGCAGTCATAACCTGAACTCACTTTCCAAACATTAGCAAGCTAACAACCTCCCGTTTAAGCACCCCCCCCATTAATTCTCAATAGACGCTATTTTAATAAGTCCGCTTCCTGGCAGATAATTTGACGCCATTGATTCGCACCCCTCTTGCGCCACCGCCTTTTAAACAAACTTATTTAAATAAGTACGTAAGTTGACGCCAACAAAATAAATGAACTTTATTTTAATTAACCACTGGCAAAGCATTTTTATTGAGATATAACAAGTAACAACCTGCACACACGAACGTACAAACATGACAACCCGTAAAGTCATCGGCTTATGGCTGCTGCCCCTGTGCGCCGCCACCACGGTGTTTGCCCAGCCCAGCGTGAACACTTCCACGACGGTTGAACAGCACCGGACTCTTAACTACCGTGATGTCGGCGGCATTGTGATCGGGCAGACCATGACCCTGGCAGGCCGGACGTTTTATGACAGTTTTGCAAACACCTGGCGAGAAAAAGATGAAGCGGAAACATTCACTGTGACCATCACCGAACGCCCTACTGCGCGTTTAGGCAGTCAGGTATTCGTGGATTATGGCAATCGCCGCTTGTTTCAAATGTTCCTGCCGCCCAACCGCACGCTTATTCCGGCCATTGCAGCCGACGCGGCCGGCCAGGTGTACCAGGCCATTCTTGATTATCAATTGGCACAATTCTTTGGCGACCCGGACATGGGACGAGACGAGCTATGAAAGCACTCACTATTAATCGCAGTTTGGTGGTTGTCGCCAGCCTCGCCTTGTTGGCCGGCATCTGTTCAGGCGTTCAGGCAAGCGAACTGGCGTATGTGCCGAACAACCCGTCATTTGGCGGCAATCCGCTGAACGGCCCGGTGCTGCTCAATCAGGCCCAGGCGCAAAACCATTACGTCGAGAAGTCTTCATCGTCGGGCGCTTCCGGGCAGACCGCGCTGACCCAGTTCAACAGCATGTTGCAGAGCGCGATTCTGAGCCGGGTGTCGTCGGCAGTGACGTCCAGCATCGTCGGTGCCAACGGCCAACTGGTGCCAGGCACCGTCGAAACCACCGACTTCCGCATCGCAATCACCAATCTGCAAGGCGGCCTGTTGCAAATCGTCACGACCGACAAGAACACCGGCCAGACCACCCAGTTTCAAGTGAATCAACCGTAACACCCGTCGCATCCGCTACCCCGCAACAACCCACTACAACATTGAATAAGGAAGATCATCATGCAAGCACGCAAGTCTTTACTGTCTCTGGCCATCCTGTTTGCTGTCTCCGGTGCGGCCATGGCCGACTCAAGCACCGTCAACACCACCCAGGCAGGTTCTGACAACGGACTGAACGTCGAGCAGCGCGGCGCCACCCAGTCCACTGTCACCGTCAATCAGAACGGCGGCCGTAACACCGCAGGCGCTATCAATCAGACGGCCACTTACAGCAACCTGACGATCAATCAGACCGGCTACTACAACCTCACCAGCGCCAAACAGGCCGGGAACAACAATACGGGCTCGATCACCCAGAACGGTGGTGGCCCTCAACCGCAGATCGCGAGCCTGGATCAGTCCGGTGGTTACAGCAAAGCGACCATCGATCAACAGTCCAACTACAGCACCAGCGCCTCCATCACCCAAGGCGGCGGCAACAACAACACCGCCAGCACTTCGCAAATCGGCAATAGCACTCGCGTCGGCACGACTGTCTCCCAAGCCGGCAGCTACAACCTGGCGAGCGTCTCGCAGCAGAGCAACAACAACACCGTCACCAGCAGTCTCACCCAGGCGGGCAACGGCAATACCGGAATTGTTTCGCAACGGCATAACTCCCAGCAGGTGTCCGCCACCCTGCAACAGAACGGCAACAACAACCTCGGCTCGATCCAGCAGAACGACACCCTCGTCACCACCGCCAACGCTCAACAGCGCGGCGACTTCAACACGCTTTCCGTTTCGCAGAACGGCGCTTTGCTGAAAGCCGACGTCCAGCAGAACGGCAACAACAACTACGCGTCCAGCACCCAGACCGGCCTCAACAACGAAGAAGCCCTGCTGCAGACCGGCAACAACAACCGCGCTGTCGTGAGCCAGACCGGCACGGGCACTTATCAGTCCGTCAACCTCGTCGGCCTGACCCAAACAGGCAACAACATGGTCGCCAACGTCAGCCAGACCGGCGGCAGCGGCAACAGGGCAACGATCTACCAACACTAAGATGATGTACCCCGCCAGGGTCTGGCGGGGTTTTCTTGCGGGAAGAAAAAGAATGCGCGTCCGCCCCCTCATGTTGATGTTCACTGCCGTCATACTGCTTGCCGGCTGCACCACGTCCCGGCCTGCTGCGACCATTTCCCCGGCCACGCTGTCGCCTGCGACCCAGAGCCTGCGTGACCTGACCCATCTGCCGGCACCCGCCGGACCGATCAGCGTCGCGGTGTACGGCCTGCGCGACCAGACCGGGCAATACAAACCGTCCCCCGACAGCTCGTTTTCCACCTCGGTGACCCAGGGCGCCGCGTCGTTGCTGATCAGCGCCCTGCGCGACTCACGCTGGTTCAAGCCGGTGGAGCGCGAGAATCTTCAGGACCTGCTCACCGAGCGCAAGATCATCCGCGCGCTAGAACAGCCCCAGGATCAGGCCCAGGTGCAACTGCCTGCCCTGCGACCGGCGAACATGATCATCGAAGGCGCCATCGTCGCCTACGAAAGCAACGTGCGCACCGGCGGCATCGGTGTTCGCTATCTGGGTGTCGGGCCGTCGGAGCTTTACCGCCAGGATCAGGTGACCGTCAACCTGAGGGCGGTGGACATCCGCACCGGCGACATCATCCAGAGCATCACCACCACCAAGACCATCTTCTCGATTCAGGTCGATTTCGGCATCTTCCGCTTCGTCTCCCTCAAGCACCTGCTGGAGGTCGAGACCGGGGTGTCGCGCAACGAACCGGTGCAACAATGCGTGCGCGAAGCCATCGAAACGGCGCTGATTCACATGATTGCCCAGGGTGCCCGTGACGGCAGCTGGAACCTGAAAAACCCCGCTGACCTGAACAAGCCGCTGCTGCAGGGCTATCTGCAGAGCTACGACGAACAGATGACCACCTTGCCGCTGGCTGATGCGGACAAGGACATCGTTGCCACAGGAGATAAGAATGGAACGCAACGCTAAAGGATTCGGCTGGATCGCAGCGGCGCTGCTGCTCACCGGCTCGCTCGCCCACGCGCAGGATCTGGTGCGCGAAGCACGCTACGCGGACATCACCGTCGGCAACAGCGTCGCCACCATTCTGCAGATCGGCGCCCATAACAATGCGCGCGTCGACCAAAGCGGGGCCCGACAGAATCAGGCCGTGAGTCAGACCGGCAGTCGCAACCAGGCGGTGGTCAATCAGAGCGGCGTCAACAACGGCATCACCGCGCAGCAGAACGGCACGGCGAACACCGCGCAGGTCAGTCAGTCGGGCAACAACAACCAGACCGGCGTGACGCAGCACGGCACCGACAACGCCGCGAGCGTGGTGCAGACCGGCGCCTACAATCAGGCCTTCGTCGGGCAGTATGGTCAGGCGAATCAGGCCAGCGTCACCCAGGCCGGATTCGGCGGCGCCGTCTCCATCAAGCAGTTCGGCGACAACATGAACGCCAGCGCGACCCAACGGTGACCTCGATGATGGACTTCACGCAGTTGGTGGTGACGGTTGACGCCCAGCGCAGCGGTTCGACGGTGGCGATCCGCCCGCACCTGGAAAATCCTGCGCCGCTGACGCTGCAGTACCGAATGACCGTCAGGCAGACCAGCGCGCAAGGCACGTCGGCCATCAACCAGCAGGGCGATCTGCAGAACGGCGTCGCGGCGAACAGCGTGAGCCTCACCCTGCCAGCCGAGGCGACGTGCCAGGTTCATCTGGAAGTCTTCGACCGGACCACGCTGATCAAAGCGGTGGACAGCGATTGCGGCGAGACACCCGCTCGCTGATTCAGACCGCGGCAGGTTTGCGAGGATCAGCCGCTCAGAGCACCCTGCCCGGGCCGGTCCCTGACCGTCGGCGGATTAGATGCCAGGCGCCGGGAACATCCCGGGCGGTCCGGGCTCCAACCAGTCTGGATCGAGTATCCGCCCTCCTCGGGAACCGACAGACCATGACCCCGCGCCGCCCTTTGTAAAAAGCTCGCATCGCCCGGATCATGGCTGACGCGCAGGCAGGCCGTTTGCGCAAACGCAGGCGTCTAAACCGGCGTGTCTGTCGCGGTTTACGCCCTTGAGTGACCGGCGGCGCTCGGGTAATGTCAGCACAACCACAGGACAGAGCACGCTCATGACTTCCAAGCTGGAACAACTCAAGCAATTCACCACCGTCGTGGCCGACACCGGCGATTTCGCTGCCATCGAAAAACTCAAGCCCGTCGATGCCACCACCAACCCTTCCCTCTTGCTCAAGGCCGCTTCCAGCGACAGCAACGCTGATCGCTTGAAAGAAGCGTTCACCGGCAGCAACAACGACATCAACGTCGCCAGCGACCGTTTCGCCGTCGCCATCGGCCGCGAGATTCTGAAAGTGGTCCCGGGCCGCGTCTCCACCGAAGTGGACGCACGCCTGTCATTCGACACCCAGGCCTGCATCGAACGCGCCGACCGCATCGTCGGTTTGTACGAAGATTTCGGTATCGGTCGCGACCGCATCCTGATCAAGCTGGCGTCAACCTGGGAAGGCATCAAGGCCGCCGAGGCGCTGGAAAAGAAAGGCATCCAGTGCAACCTGACCCTGCTGTTCTCTTTCGCTCAGGCCCAGGCCTGTGCCGACGCCGGCGTGTTCCTGATCTCGCCATTCGTGGGTCGCATCTACGACTGGTACAAGAAAGCCGAAGGCAAAGACTACGTCGGTGCGGAAGATCCGGGCGTGCAGTCGGTGACCCGCATCTACAACTACTACAAGGCCAACGACTACAAGACCGTGGTCATGGGCGCCAGCTTCCGTAACCTCAGCCAGATCGAAGAGCTGGCCGGCTGCGACCGTCTGACCATCAGCCCTGACCTGCTGCAGAAGCTGGCAGAAGACAACGGCACGCTGGTGCAAAAACTCAAGCCAGGCAATGGCGGCGAGCCACGCGTGACCCTCAACGAAAGCCAGTTCCGCTGGGCTTCCAACGAAGACGCCATGGCCACCGAGAAACTGGCCGAAGGCATTCGTCAGTTCGCCCGTGACCAAGTGGCACTGGAAAAGATGCTGTCGGCCAAAGCCTAAAGCGTCAGGCATGTAAAAAGGGCGGCACCTGTGAGGGTGCCGCCCTTTTTTATTGCCTCGGTTCAGGACCGGGGCGTGTTTCTGATCTTGCTGATGGCGCTTCTACTGGTGTTCGAG
>NZ_JASCOY010000138.1:0-9703 GCF_029960075.1 Pseudomonas sp. PS02290 | reverse complement strand
ATCCAGCACGTACTCGATCACCGTTTCCAGATCGCGGTACGCCCCCACCGGCACCACGGGCCCGAACTGTTCTTCGTGGTAAACGCGCATGTCCGGCGTGACCGGGTACAACACGGCCGGGTAGAAGAATTGCTCATGGGTGGTGCCGCCGCCTTCGTTGACCACTTTGGCGCCTTTGCTTACGGCGTCGTCCACCAGTCCTTGCAGGTAGTCGGTCTTGCCCGGCTCCGGCAGTGGCGTCAGCGAGACGCCGGGCTCCCACGGCATGCCCGGCTTGAGCTGAGCGAGTTTTTCTTCGAACTTCTCGAGGAAACTACCGACCACGTTTTCGTGCACGAACAGGATTTTCAAGGCGGTGCAACGCTGGCCGTTGAACGACAACGACCCGGTAATGGCTTCCGTTACCGCGTTGTCCAGGTTCACATCCGGCAGCACGATCCCCGGGTTCTTCGCATCCAGACCCAGTGCGGCGCGCAGACGGTGCGGCTTGGGGTGGAGCTTTTTCAAGGCGCTGGCGGCCTTGTTGGTGCCGATGAAGGCAAACACGTCGATCTTGCCGCTGGCCATCAGCGCGCTGACGGTCTCGCGGCCGCTGCCGTAGATCACGTTGATGACCCCGGCCGGGAAGCTGTCGCGGAACGCTTCGAGCAACGGACGAATCAGCAAGACGCCGAACTTGGCCGGCTTGAACACCACGGTGTTGCCCATGATCAGGGCGGGAATCAGCGTGGTGAAGGTCTCGTTCAGCGGATAGTTGTAAGGCCCCATGCACAGGGTCACGCCCAGGGGCACGCGGCGAATCTGGCCGAGGGTGTCCTGTTCCAGCTCGAAGCGGCTGGAGCGACGGTCGAGTTCCTTGAGGGCGTTGATGGTGTCGACGATGTAATCGCAGGTGCGGTCGAATTCTTTCTGCGAGTCCTTGAGGTTCTTGCCGATTTCCCACATCAGCAGCGTGACCACCGCGTCGCGCTGCTCGCGCATCAGCTTGAGAAAGGTCTCGACGTGATGAATGCGATCGGCGACGCGCATGGTGGGCCACGCGCCCTGGCCCCGGTCGTAGGCGTTGACGGCGGCGTCCAGTGCAGTCATTGCGGTGTCGGCGTCCATCAGCGGCGTGCTGCCGAGCACCACGGACTCAAGGCCCGCGTCGGTCTTCAGCGAGACAGGGCTCAGCACCGGTGCCAGCGGCCCGTGCCATTGGTGCAGTTCGCCGTTGACCAGGTAATCGCGCTGCTCGATGGCGGGGCCTGCGCGAAACTGCTCAGGGATCTCGTCGGCGCGCGGGTACAGGTTGTCCAGGCGGTTTTGCAGGGTCATCTCATTTACCTCTTCCAGTCGGTCATCGTGCCAAACAGGCTGGACACACTACGCCACAGGCGCGGCCGAATGAAAAGCATCGAGATAAATGTCACGTCCGGGTGACACGCAAAACGTCTGCCGACGGTGCCTGAGGCGCTGTTCAGGCCACCGCCGTCTGGTTGCGCCCCGATGCCTTGGCCCGGAACAGCGCCTTGTCCGCCAGTCCCAGCAGCCCGTGCACGTCCTGCCCCGTGTTGCTCAGAGCGGCAACACCGAGGCTGGCGGTGACGCCTTCGTCGTGCTGACAGGTGATGTCGGCGATTGCCTGACGCAGCTTCTCGGCAATGACATGGGCCGCGTCGAGGGACGTATTGGCGAGCAACAGCGCGAACTCCTCGCCGCCCAGCCGACCGCAGACGTCGCCTTCCCGCACGGACTGGCAGATGACCCGGCCGATCTGCCGCAACACTTCATCGCCGGCCTGATGGCCGTGGCAGTCGTTGATGCGTTTGAAATGATCGATGTCCAGCATCAGCGCGCACAGCGGTAACCGGCTGCGCTTGCAGGTGTCGTACGCGCGTTCGGCCTGATGGAAAAAAGCCCGGCGGTTCTTCACCCCGGTCAGTTCATCGGTCTGCGCGGCATGGTCGGCGATGCGATGGGCATGTTCCATTTCGCGGCTCAGGCGAAAGGCCCGTTCCATGGCCTGGCACAATTTGCGCGTCGCGCTGACCACAAATCCGGCAAAGATCAGCGACGCAACCGCCATACCCTGCTGCGCGGTCTGGGGTTGAAACAGCAGCCAGATCGAGCACGGCAAGAGCACCAGTGCAATCGACACCAGGGTCATCGAGCGGTACGCCGAATAACAGGACACCGCGCTCACCGACATGCCAACGGCGAACAGCAGCACCAGCGTCTGGATCAATAAATCCCCGGCGTGCATCAGCGCCAGCGCGCCGCTGCCCCAGATGCCGGCCGACAACACCAGCGTGACCCAGTAAGTGGTTTCCCAGCGCTCCGGGGTGCGGGCGGTTTCCGGCATCCGGAAATAGGCGGTCAACATGATCAGGCGCAAGGTGGTCGAGGCGCCCAGCAGCCCGAGCCACCCGAGAATCAGGGAGTGTTCGAGGCGCTCCCAGCAGATCCACGAGAGCATTACAGCCGCCAGCGCGCTGCCGAACACCGAGAAAAAACTCTGACGGAAGAGCAACTGCAAACGATCGTTGCGCACCTCGGCCCGTATCAGGGCCTCGCGCGCCGGTTGAGAATCATGGAGGTACATCGAATTCGCCCGACCCTGGCATTGGATGGGTCGGATTGTGGCATCGTGCTATGACAGTAAACAACTCGCGCGCCAACTAATTGCTGCGCCACGCAGCGGGTGCGGCAATTCGCCGGAAAAATGACGGTTCAACCCCCACTGCGTCAGCCTTACTCCTCACGCGCGGACGGCGGTTGACCGAGGATTTCAATCAAACTCAGGGCATTGCCCGTTGCGGCGCCGCTGGCGGTGTTATCGAAAATACACCACGTCGGCGCACCGCTTAGCGCCTTGGCTTTCAGCTCGACGGCCAGACGCATCAGGAAATCTTCTTCATAGGCGCTGTAATAGATGCGCGGCGCGCCGTGCAGTCGCCAGTAGCCCAACCCCGGCCAGCCTGCCGGTTGGCGGTCATTGCTGAGCCTCGATGGGTCAACCGTTGCTTGCGCAATGCGGTAGTGCGTGAGCATTGGCTCGGCCTGGAGCCAGCTTTCATGACGCGGTTCTATGACCATATGACCCGCGAAGCGCTCGCGGAGCTGGATGAAAAACCCTTCGGCTACGAGTGGATCGAACGTCAGCGAAGGCGGCAACTGCAGCAGCAGGCAACCGAGCCGTTCGCCCAGTTCACTGCATTGTCCGAGAAACTCATCCAGCGCATGGCCGCTGCCCTGCAACTGTTGTTCATGGGAAATAAGCTTGGGGATCTTCACCGAAAACCTGAAATCCGCCGACACTGAGTCGGCCCAGCGGGCGTAGGTCTGCGGCCGATGGGGGCGGTAGAACGAGCTGTTGATTTCTGCGGTATTGAATTGCCGTGCGTAGCGCTGCAAGTGAGTGCCGTCGCCCGGAAAGGCCGGCGCGTGCTCGCGGCCCAGACTCCACCCGGCGCAGCCCACGAAGATTCTGCCAGGCGCGGTGGAGTTGGCATCGTTCAAAACAGCACCTCGCCGGCTTCGCCCATGAAGATCTCTGCCGTCTTCGGCCCGATGCCGTTGAAGTCCTGCAGGCGCTTTTCGAAATCGCGACGGTCGGCACTGGCGGCAGCCATGGTGCTGACCGTGCCGTCATATTCGTCAGTCAGCTTGGCCGCCAGTGCCAGCAGGCGCACGGCGGTGGATTCGTCGTAACGCGCATAACCGCCCTCGCCCAGCATCCTCACCAGCTCCCGGTGAGTGCACGCGGCCAGTTTGCCCGGCGTGTCGCGCCCGTGCCTGTCGACGATGACGTGATAGGTCTGTACCGCCGCCTGCGCCCGAATCCGTTTGCCCATCAGAAAACTGGCCAACAGCCATTTGAACAGCGCACTTTCACCGCCCTGCGTGAGGTCGATGCCCAGTTCCTGCGCGGTGATGTTCTTGCCCATGAACGCTCCTTGATTTCCATTGCTGGAGTGACTTCTCAAGGGGCAGATGAGTTCGATGTTTTGGGCGGTGTTTGGATCAACGCCCCTCAGGCGTTGGATATCTGGTTGATGCCGATGACCTCGCCGCTCCAGATCATCTCGTAATGGGCGCTCTGCACAATGGAGGTGACGTGGCGCGGGGTCAGCAGTGCCCAGCAGTGATTGCCCGGCGAGCGCACCGAGTGGTAGCGCAGGCCAGCCACGCCCGCCTGCTTGGCTGCCTCGCCCAGCACATGGGACTGCGCGTAGTCGTCAGGTGCATAAATCGGGTCGGAGAGCGGAATCGAGGTGGCGTCGACACTGCCCTCCTCGCTGAAACTGCAACTCAGGCAGCGGAACACAAAGCGCTCGTACTTCAGCGCCGCGACCCGCGACCAGTACAACTGCTGATGGTGGCGCACTTCGGCGATGGCCGTGTCGACGGTGTCGGCCAGGTACAGCACGCCGAACTCGCCGCTGCTGAAGCGCGAGCCCGCCGGATTGACGTGGGTGAACGGCGCGACGGCATAAGAGCTTCCGGGAATGCCAAACGGAATCTCGGCCAGGGGAATCAGCTCAATGCGGCCGATTTCGTTCTGCAGGCGAGGATTGGTCAGCGCCTGAATCCGGTACAGCGTCTCGAACTCGGCGGCATCGGCAACGTCGCTGAACAGGTCAATTGGCGGGAATTTGGAATTGACCAGGCGATAAGCCTGCTGCGTCTCCCCGGCGAGTGCGGGAAGCGCGTCCGGCATCACCATTGGGCGCCCCGGAGGGTGTCGATGCGGCGGAAGGTTTCGTACAGCGAGATCATGTCGCCCTGGGCCATGACGTCCAGTGGCTTTCTGCCGTTGAAGAACTCGTTGTGGTTTTCCATCGACGGGAAGCCGTAGGCATTGTCGGGATTATCAAACAGGGTTCGCAGGGCGGCGTGGATGTTCAGCACAAAGCTGACCCGCTGCATTTGGTCTTGATCCAGCGCCACCGACCACTGCGCGTCGTCCTGGCGAGCGCGGGTGTACGTGCTTCGGGAAATACGCAGGATCTGGCAGGCCTGCTCGCTGGAGGCCTTCCACTTGTCCAGCACCCGCAACGCCGCTCGCAAACCGACCACGCACTCGGATTTGGAAAGTTGCCGCGCTGGAATGGCGGTGGTCATGGGCGTACCTCTTGATGGCTACAGCTTAATGTCTGTGGACGCAACTCTAATTCAATTGCGTCCATAGATGCAATGTCAAGTTTCGACAGCGTTGATGTGCGGCGCGACACCTGAAGCGTTAGCCGGTCCCACAATCAAGGTCCGATCCGAGGTCCCAGAATACAGTGAAACCTGAAGGGGCATTCCAGAGCCTCCAAAAGTGAAAAAAAGGTGAAAATTCAGCTTAGTGACATCTGGTAATGATTCGCATGTTGATTCAGAATCGCGCTCCTCACCGCGCCTTCAGGAATTTCCATTGTGATCCCTCGCCTTCCCGCCACCTTTCTCCTGGCCGGTGTCGTCGCCGCCATGTCTACCGCCAACGCAGCCGACGACGTCACGCTGCCGGCGATGCAGATCCAGGACACCGCCGCACAGGACGACGGGCAAAGCGTGGGTTATCAGGGCAAGCCGTCTTCGAGCACCACCAAGCTGGGGCTGACCAACAAGCAGACGCCCCAGGCGATCACCACCATCACCCGCGCGCAGATGAACGATTTCAAAATGAACGGGGTCAAGGACGCGCTGCGCTCGGCGCCGTCGGTGACCGTCGAGCAAAGTGAAAGTGACCGCACGGAGTACACCTCCCGCGGGTTCGACATCGGCAGTTTCGAGTACGACGGCATGGGCATGCCCTTCGCCCAGACGATCATGATCGGTGACCTGGACATGGCCGAGTTCGAGCAGATCGACGTGCTCCACGGCGCCAACGGTTTGATGAGCGGCACCGGCAATCCGTCGGCAACGGTCAACTTCATCCGCAAGCGACCAACCCGGGATTTCCAGGCGCAGATCGACACCAGCGTGGGCTCGTGGGACAGCCGGCGCATTGATGTCGACGTGTCGGGGCCGTTGACCGACACCGGCAACGTCCGCGGTCGCTTCATTTATGCCCACGACAAGGGCAACTCGTGGATGGACCGCTACAGCCACGAAAAGAACGTTGCCGCCGGCCTGCTCGCCTTCGACCTTTCCGACGCCGATACGCTGACCGTGGGTTTCACTCAGCACAACAGCGATTCCAACGGCAGCACCTGGGGCAACCTGCCGCTGGTCGACAGCAACAACAACCCGATCCACTACAGCAGCCGCTCGTCCAACGTCGGCCAGCCGTGGACCTACTGGAACATGCACACCCAGCGGGCGTTTGCCGAATGGAAGCATGACTTCGGCAACGGCTGGAACGCCACGGTCACCGGCACCGGCATTACCGAATACCAGGACACCAACATGCTGTACGTCTCAAGCGTCACCGATGACGACGCCTCGGTGTTCGCCGCTGATACCTCCAGCAAGGCGCACCAGTTGCTGGGCGAAGCGAAAGTCTCCGGCCCGTTCAGCCTGTTCGGCCGCGACCATGAGCTGACTTTCGGCGCCGCCTACGGCCGCACCCATCAGAAAGCCCGGGAATACGACGCTGGCGGGGGCACCTACTTCGACACCTCGTTCGCGGGCATTCTCGCCGGCAATACCCCTTCGCCGCAGTTTGGCTACACCAGTGACATCACCAACACCCAGAACTTCGAGGACCGGCAGAAAAGCCTGTTCGCCGGTGCCCGCTTCAGCCTGGCGGATGATCTGCACTGGATCGCCGGTGCGCGCATGCTCAGCGTCGACGGCACGGGCGAGAGCTATGGCACCGATCACGCCCAGCGCGAGCACGGCAAGGTCACGCCCTACACCGGCCTGGTCTATGACCTGACCCCGCAGTGGAGCCTGTACACCAGCTGGACGCAGATCTTCAATCCGCAATACGGCACGGTCGGCGTCGACGGCAAAGTGCTCGCGCCGCTGGAAGGCAAGAGCCTGGAAGCCGGCGTTAAAGGCAGCGTCATGGACGATCGCCTGAACCTGACCGCCGCCGTGTTCAAGACCAAACAGAGCAACGTCCAGTCGGCGGACTTCATTGAAGTGGGTTCGCAGTTCCGCTATTTCACCGATGATTACAAAAGCCACGGCATCGAACTGGAAGCGTCGGGCGAAGCGCTGCCGGGCCTTGACCTGCTGGCGGGCTACACCTACGTGCACATCGAAAACGACGATGGCGACAAGGCCCGCCGTTATGTGCCGACCCACGCCTTCCGTGGCATGGCCAGCTACCGACTGCCTGGCCTGCCCCAAGCCCGAATCGGCACCCGGGTCAGCTGGCAGAGCGGGATTCAGAACGACAATTACAGCGTCATCCGCCAGAACGCCTACGCGCTGGTCGACCTGATGACCAGCTACGACATTGACAGCAACTGGAGCACGGCGCTGAACTTCAACAACGTCACCGACCGCAAATACCTGACCTCGCTGTACAGCGGCACGGCGAGCAACTATGGCGCACCGCGCAACCTGACGGCGTCGTTGACCTGGCGGTACTGATCCGGGCCTGACTCGCGTACTCGCTGCCGTGCGCCGGACCTGTGGGAGTGAGCTTGCTCACGAAGATGGCACTGCAGCCGCTGAAAATCTGGCGGATGTAATGACCCATTCGCGAGCAAGCTCGCTCCCACAAGTGACTCGCTGGTTGGAAGATCGACAACACTATGCATCTGATATACGTGCCTATCCGACAACTTTTTTAACACGCTCGCTTGACTTCCCTTTTCCAATCAGTAAGATAGCGCGCATTCCGCGATAGCTCAGTTGGTAGAGCAAGTGACTGTTAATCACTGGGTCCCTGGTTCGAGTCCAGGTCGTGGAGCCAGACAGAAGTAAACGAAAAGGCCAGCGCTTAGCTGGCCTTTTTCGTTTCCGATCGTTTTTCCCGGGCGCTCCCTGCCTGAAGCGGGACTGCATCAGCCCCGCTCCGCCCTTATCGTCAGGCCTTGGTGTAGCGCAGCCACACCGCGCCGCCGTCCTGCACCTCCGCCGACGTCAGTTTCAAGTAAGCCGGTTGTTTCCACGCCTCGGTCGACACCTCGAACGACGCCGGATGCTCGCCCCGCCCGTCGATCAGCGGCAGGATCAGCACGCTGACTTCATCGACCAGCCCGGCGTTGACGAACGAGCCACTGACATGGGGGCCACCCTCGACGATCAGGCGCTTGCAGCCCAGTTCGCTCGATAGAATATCGACCACCTGCTGCAGATCAATCTCGGTCTTCCCGGCAAAAATGTAGGACACCTGAATGGACTGCAGGTACGCCAGATAGTCATCCGACACGCCTTCAGTCAGCACCTCGACCACGTGGGAATCCAGCGCCTGATTTTTCTTCCAGCCGACCTTGCCCTGAGGGTCGATGGACACCGCGTAGGCCTTGGCATTGCGGTCGGCAAAGTAATGGCTGCGCTCAACCGGCCCCGTGGCGAGGCCCTTTGGATAGCCCTCGTCATGGGCGATTTCCTGCATCGTCACGCGCCCGCAGATCCAGGCGTCAAACTCAAACGTCTGGGCGAGCTTTTCGTACAGATCACCGGCGTCTTTCTTGAACGCGCGATCCCAGCCGTCGGTAAGGGCGTGGCCGTCGAGGGAGGACATCATGTGGCAAATGACATAAGGCTGCATGGCAGGCTCCAGGCTGATAAGTGTGTAGAGCCGACCTGGATCACGCGGAAATAGTTCACCCCGTCACTCGACCTGCCCTTCACAACCTGCTGCCCATCATTGCCGGTGATGTACACCATGAAGCCTATTGTCTTCAGCTTCGGCAGGGCTCGCGTAACATCGCGTCATCCCAGACCCGACACGGACTTACTCCCATGACCCTGCACATCATCAATGCCGTCGCCCTCACCGCCGTGACCGTTTTCCTGGTCAACCGCGCGTTCGCCCTGTACGACCTGATCAATGCAGCGACCGTGTCCGAGCATCACTAAGGCGTTGTACTCAAGCGTGAAGCAACAACGATTCAAGCAAGGCACCGAAATGCCAGGCCGCAATGGCCTGGCGGTCCCGCGATTATCGGCGGGTTAAATCATCGGTGGCTCGTATTGACGGGTCAGAAATTGGCCTTCAGCGCCTCAAGCCCCCCCTCGTAAATCCCCTTGAACAATTCCTCGACTTCACCATCGGAAACACCGTCCGGCGTAAATACCCCTGACCATTCGACCCATGTGCTGTCGGCGCCATCTTCTTTGACTTTGAACGTTGCCAGATAGTCGTTGATTGGAAACGGTCCCTTGTCGATGGAGTAGCTGTAAGTGCGCGCCGAATTATCGTAGGTCTGCAGGCGCTCGATGATTTCAGCGCCGTCGTCGGTGGTCAGGTGACGAACGCGCCCGCCTTCCTGTGCCTCGCTTTGCTTGATGAACGGCAGCCAGTGGTTCAAGGACAGGAAGCCGCCCGTCAGTGCCCAGACCTTGTCGGCCGATACCGGGATGTGAATGGATGCAGATGCTTGAGCCATGTTGCTTTCTCCAGAAATGGGGGGGGCAGCGACCGATCAGCCAGCGCTGGATGGCGTGGCGGGCCGCGCCCTCCCTGATAGGCGGTAAACGCGAGCAATCTTGTCACGGTTACCGCTGATTCGGGAGGGTGTGCGCCGCAAAAAGGCGGCGCACGGGGTGTTACTTGGCGGTGAAGGCCGAGTAGCTGTTCATCAGGTTGCGGTAGTTCGGAATGCGCTGGGAC
>NZ_JASCOY010000137.1:0-9784 GCF_029960075.1 Pseudomonas sp. PS02290 | reverse complement strand
TTTGTCTGGGGTTTGGTTTGGCCGGTGGCGATGTGAGGCCGATGTTGCGCAATCCGGCCCCTTCCCGGCTAAAGCCGGTCCCACTAAAGCCCGCGCGCCTTTGGTAGGACCGGCTTTAGCCGGGAACGCGTGCGCGAACTCTGTAGGGGCTTAGAACTTCAACGGCACACGGCCGGAGTTCGAGTTCAGCGTGCCGGTGCTTTCGCGCACGACTTCTTTCGGCTTGTACGCGCAATAACCCGGGCGTGGGCCGATCTTCGGGTGATTGCGGCAGGTGTCGGGGCGCTTGTCGTAGATCGTGCACAGCCGGCTCTTGCGATCCAGGTACAGGCAGTCGTTGTTGCTCATGCGCTGGAGGGTGAAGATCCCGGACTTCTGGTTGAAGCGCTCGACGATCCCGTCCTTCTGCAACCGCTTGGCGATGTTCTTCGGGTTATCCCCTTGTTCGAACTCGTCAACGATGCCGATCCGGATCAGGTCCTTGATCTTCACTTCCACAGGCAGCGTGCAGCAGCTGGAAACGCAGCCCCCGCACATATAGCTGGAGTATTTCTGCCAGGTCTCGATGCGGTCGAGTTCTGCAGCGGCGATCAAGGTGGGTTTCATGCGCGTGTGCTTCCGGGTGTATCGGGCGCGCGATCATACCGGTCCGCGCGCAATTCCCCTACCGCAAAATGATTGAAGCGACTGTCGGCAGCTTGCCGCCCGATCAGTCGTGTGGCTCATTTCAGACGAGCACGGTTTTCGCCAACGCCTCGACTTGCTCCTGCCGCTCGCTTTGATTCAGCTTCGCCCCCGGATTCAGCGACGACCATTGCGGATGCGCTCGCGCCTTATGCAGCGCCTCCGGCAACTTGCCTTCGCGCCAGGTTTTGTCGAGAGGGGCCGTCAGTTTGATGCTCTCTATCGCGGCATGACCCCGCACCTCCAAGGCTTGCAGCAGTTGCCGTTGGCGCAGCGCCAGCAGTCGGAGCACGGCATCGTCGACCGTCAGTTCGCGCTGCCCCTTGAATTTGTCCATCAACCGGCTGCCATAACTGCGCGCTGTTTGCAGGGCGCCGCCGGCAATCGCGCCGACCAGTGCCGCCGCACCCAGCGTGATGCCGCCAACCAGCAAATCCACGCCAGCACCTGCGGCCGCGCCCGCAGCGATACCGCCACCCACGCGCACGCCCAGCAATTTCAGGGTTTCGGGATTGAACAGATCATCGCCCCAACGGCCATCCATCAACGGTAAATCGCTGGCCGAGGCGTCTTCGCGACGAAAGGCGTAGAGCTTGAGCAGCGACTCGACGCAACGTTGTTCGCGCTGGCGCACAGCCTTGCGCAGGTCATCGATCGCCGCCTGGACCTGACCGGAATCGGTGGCGACACTTCGGCGGCAGGCCGCGCAGTCCAGCAACAGTTCGGCGATCAACCTGGCTGCGCTCTGCTTGCGAGCTTCACGCTGGGCCTGTTGGTCTGCGATGAGACGCTCAAGTCTTCCCCGTGAGGTTTCCAGCAGCAGGGCGAGGCTTTCATACAGACGGCGTTCGCCATCTTCGGGCGGGGCGACGCTGTCGAAGCGTACCAGCGCATGCAGCCCAAGACGCGCCAGCGCTTCACGCCAGTCCGGTTCGCGCTGCTGCGCACTGCTGACAAAATTGAGCACGGGCAGCAAGGGTTTGCCGCAACTGGCGAGCACCGCCAGCTCGTCGCGATATTTGGCGAGCACCGGCTCTCGCGCGTCGATCACGTACAGGCCGGCGTCGGAGGCGAGCAACTGACGAAGCACTTTGGCTTCCTGTTCGAAACGCTGGCGCGCCTCGCTGCCCTCCAGAAAACGCCCGAGCCGCGCCGGGCCGTCGAGCCGTTCGCCGGGTCTGTCCAGCCGCTCGAGATAATCCAGCAGGGCGATGGCGTCTTCCAGGCCGGGCGTGTCGTACAGCTCCAGCAGCGCCTCGCCATCCACCGACAGCCGCGCGCCTTCGACGTGCCGGGTGGTGCTCGGACGATGGGAGACTTCGCCGAAGCCGAAATCGCGCGTGAGCGTGCGCAACAGCGAGGTTTTGCCGACGTTGGTGTGGCCAACCACGGCCAGTTTCAGCGGTCGAATTGCGTCCTTGTCAGTCATGTCCGCTCTCCAGCCAGGTCACTGGCGCACTGTCGGTCCAGTTCAGTTCAAGCTGCTGCAGCGCCGTGTGCCAATCCTCCAGTCGGTCGGCGTCCAGCGCCTGTCCGGTGGGGGCCGGCAACAGCCAGATGCGTGTGGAGGTGGCGCAACGCGCGAGTTCGGCAATCAACGCCAGGCTGCCGCGGTCTGGCGAGCGACGTGGGTCGCAGGCAATGGCAAGGCGTGCGGGCGGATAGCGTGTCAGTTGGTCAAGCAGTGTGCGCCGTGATTCCCGGGAGTCGAGAACGCCGGCGTTGACCACGTTGTCGGGAAGCTCGGGCGGCCATGGCTGCTGATTGTCCAGTTCGATGGCGACCAGCAGCGCGCCCTGGCTTTCGCTCGCCGACGGACCGGAGGTTACCGCGTGAAGCTGAGGAGGCGCTGCATCGTTGATGCCCAGCCGTTCACTGCTGGGCATCAAGCGCTCGCGCAGTTCGACGAAGCCGGGGTGATTCAGATCCAGTGCCAACCCTTGTCGACCCACGCGCCAACGCAGGTAACACAGCACCGTCAGCAGAAAACGCGGCACAATACCGAACACCACCAGCACGCCGACCAGCCATCCGGCCCAGGCCTGACGGGCGTTTTCGATGGCGAGGGCGTTGTCGCCGCTGGCACGAATCATCGATTCGGTCGGCACGCTGAAACCCAGCAACGACGGAATCGCCCCCAGGCCTCGGGTCAGGCTGACAAAAATGTCACTGCCCAAAATGGTCGTTTCCCAGACGAAGCCGTAGCGCCGCGTCGCCATCAGTAACAGCAGCAGCGTCAGGGCGCTGAGCAGGGCGAGCAGCCACAGGCCATTGACGCAGATGCCCAGCACCCAGCGGTTCAGACGCTTGCGTTGCAGCAGCAATATCAACGCCGGCGCGAGCTGCGCGGCCTGGGCATCGCGTGCCAGCTTCTCGCTGAGCCACATCCAGAGGCGACCGAGGCCAGCGGTACTTTCCCCGACGAAGAGCAGGCCCATCGCCCAGCTTGTCAGCAGAATCAGGTTAAGTCCGAGCAGGCTGCCCAGCGCCCAGAACACATTGACGGGTGTCTGTCCGTCGCCCAACGCAGCGAAAGCCAGTCCGGCGCCGCTGACCACCGCGAACACCGCCAGCACGATCAGCGCCAGCCGCGCGCCTTGTTTCCAGTGGTGCAGGGCCTTGCGCATGCCGTCGCGTTCGGCAAGCCACAGGGCGCGGTGTTTGATCCGGGTTTGCAGGTCGCCCGCAGCGGCACGAGCGCGGCGATTGGCTTCTTCATCTTCGAGCGCGCCAGCGTGTTCTTCACGCAGGCGCACGGCTTCGGTCAGCCAGAGTTCATCAAGGGGAGTCAGTGCAGTCACGCGGCGTCTCGTCGGTAAAGTCGTGGGTGAGCATAACCGGTGTGGCTGCGATCGCGCATTGCCAAGGGTTCGCGTTGTTTGGACAACCGCCATCGCGAGCAAGCTCACTCCTACAGGTTCGTCGTTCGCAATTTTCCGCCATCTGCCGCCATTGTAGAAGTGAGCTTGCTCGCGATAGGGGCCTTCCGGGCGATGGTCATTCGGCTCGCACTCCGGGGAAGGAATCCGGGGGTGGCCTCTGATATCCTCGCGCCATGAAAAAACATCTCCCCCTGAGCTTGATCGCCGCACTCGCTGAAAACCGAGTCATCGGCGTCGACAATTCCATGCCCTGGCACCTGCCGGGCGATTTCAAATATTTCAAGGCAACCACGCTGGGCAAGCCGATCATCATGGGTCGCAAGACCTGGGATTCCCTGGGCCGTCCGCTGCCGGGTCGGTTGAATCTGGTGGTCACGCGCCAGCAGGATTTGCAGCTTGAAGGCGCCGAAGTATTTACCTCTCTGGACGCGGCGGTGCACCGCGCGGAAGAGTGGGCGCGCGAGCAAGGTGTCAGCGAAGTGATGCTGATCGGCGGCGCCCAGCTTTACGGCCAAGCCCTTGAGCACGCTGACCGCCTGTACCTCACCCGCGTTGCGTTAAGTCCCGAAGGCGATGCGTGGTTTCCGGAATTCGATCTGGCGCAGTGGAAACTGGTTTCCGACACGCCAAACCCGGCGCTGGATGACAAGCCTGCGTACAGTTTCGAGGTTTGGGAGCGGGCCTGATATCGCTATCGCGAGCAAGCTCACTCCTACAGGGGAATGCGATCAACTGTGGGAGTGAGCAGCTCAAGCGTTGTCACAAAAACGTCGTTTTCATGTCATCTGTCGCGAATGGCGCCCGAGGTGACGCGGTGAGAACGGACGCTGTCGCTGACGCATCGAAACAGTCATGGCTTTTTGTTACGGTCCTCATCGAACCAAAAAAGGGGAGGGGATCACCATGAAATTCGTACCAACATTATTGGCCACCGCGCTGTGTATGGGCCTGGCCGGACAGGCACTCGCCACCGAGCTGACCCACTGGCCTGCGCCTGCCGCCAAGCAGCTCAACGCCATGATTGCGGCGAACGCCAACAAAGGTAATTTCGCCGTTTTCGACATGGACAACACCAGCTACCGCTACGACCTGGAAGAGTCACTGCTGCCGTTCATGGAAAACAAAGGGCTGATCACCCGCGACACGCTCGATCCTTCTCTCAAGCTCATCCCGTTCAAGGACACCGCTGACCATAAGGAAAGCCTGTTCAGCTATTACTATCGACTGTGCGAAATCGACGACATGGTCTGTTATCCATGGGTCGCGCAAGTGTTTTCCGGCTTCACCCTCAAAGAACTCAAAGGCTACGTCGACGAGCTGATGGCCTCGGGCAAGCCGGTGCCGAGCACGTATTACGAAGGCGACGTGGTCAAGACCATAGAAGTGCAGCCGCCCAAGGTGTTCACCGGCCAGGCCGAGCTGTACAACAAGCTGATGGAAAACGGCATCGAGGTCTATGTCATGACCGCGGCCTCCGAAGAGCTGGTGCGCATGGTCGCCGCCGATCCCAAGTACGGCTACAACGTGAAGCCGCAGAATGTCATCGGCGTGACCACGCTGCTGAAGAACCGCGAGACAGGCGAACTGACCACCGCCCGCAAGCAAATCACCGCCGGTAAATACGATGAGAAAGCCAACCTCGGCCTTGAGCTGACGCCTTACCTGTGGACCCCGGCGACCTGGATGGCCGGCAAACAGGCGGCGATCCTGACCTACATCGATCAGTGGAAAAAACCGGTGCTGGTCGGCGGCGACACCCCCACCAGCGATGGCTACATGCTGTTCCACAGCGTCGACGTCAGCAAAGGCGGCGTTCACCTGTGGGTCAATCGCAAGGACAAGTACATGACCCAGCTCAACGGCATGATGAAGACCAACGCCGAGGCCCAGGCCAAGGAGGGCTTGCCGGTCACGGCGGACAAGAACTGGGTGATCGTCAAGCCGGACGAGATTCAGTAAGCCGTCTCATCGCGCGGCGCGGCGATATGCCGTGCCGCGCACTGTCAGGCCCATAGCCTGCGGTAGGCGCCGTCGGCATCATGTTCGTCCGCCTGCTTCGTGGTGTTGAATCGCCGACCGCCCCTCGGGTCCGTTCCGTAGCCGGCGATGTACAGCCAATTGCCCTGATTGCTGTAGACATCGTAATCCACCAGCTGCGCTTCGAACCAGGCGGCCCCGGCGCGCCAATCGCCCTTCAGGTCAAAAATCAGGTAACTGGCGACGATCTGGCGCATTCGGTTGGATAAGTAGCCGGTTGCTGCCAATTCCCGCATGCCAGCGTCTATCAATGCTTCCCCGGTTTCACCCCGACACCAGCGCGCGAACCCTTGTGGGTTATGACCCGGCTCGCTGCCACCTTTCAGGCCGCTGGCGCGGTACAGAGGGCGACCGTATTTCAGATGCAGCAAGCGAAAGTAATCGCGCCACAGCAACTCGAAATAAATCCAGTACGTGCTGTCGTTGGCGCCGTGTTCGGCCTCGAAAGCCTTCAACGCCTGATCAATCTGCGGCGCTGACAGCGAACCCCGTGCAAGCCAAGGCGAAAACTTGGTGGAGTCGTCCACAGCACTCAGGTTGTTACGCGTGGCTTTGTAGCTGTTCGCCAGACCCCGACGGAAATACTGCTGCAGATGTTCGATGGCCGCCTGCTCGCCGCCTTGGAACGTCTGGTTTTGATAAGGAAACGCCGAGCGGGCGTCCAAAGCGGGAGGCGTCTGCAGCGTGACCGGCTTGATGCTCAAGCCTTGGGGCAGCGCAGGAATCGTCGTTGGCGACGGTATGACGGGGCGTGCAGAAGTGTGGGCTTTTTCCACAAGACGACGAAAGCTGCTGAATACGTCGGGCAACTCCTCGACCGCCATCGGCAACTCATCCAGCGAAAACAGCGTCGACTGCCAGTGATCTTCCACGGTCAATCCCGCTGCGCGAAGGCCCTGCACCTGTGCTTCCTCTTCCGGCGCCGCGATGCGTTCGCAGATGACCGTATCGATACCCCATTCGTGGGCCAGGGCGACAAGCCGCTCCACAGGATCACCCTCGATCTGCATCAACCCACTGCCGTGAGCCCGCAACTGCTCGGCCAGTGCGCTGACCGCTGATTGTTCGAAATACTGGCGGTGGGCGCCGATGCGCTCGAATCCCCATGGCGACGATGTCGTCACGGGTGTGCAGTAAACCGGCAGCAGCGTGTCAGCAATTTCACATGCGTGAGTGAACGCTGGGTTGTCAGCAAGCCGAAGGTCCTGACGGAACCAATAGATCAACGTATTCATATGAAGGTCTCAGCGTCTAGGGATCAAGGCCTTGATCAGTTGGTTTGAGGACGTGGTCCTTTTTCCGTTCGAGCGAAGAGAAGCTAAACAGGATTGCGCTTTTGAGCGATAGTCTTTCAAGTAAATGACTGGAAGGGGCTCAAATGAAAGCGTTGTCGCTGTCTTCGTCGCCAAGGTATGTCGCCCTGCTGGGCTATGGGGGGTTGCTGCCGTTCGTTGGGCTGCTGTTGCTGATTCTTTTTTCAGTCGAATATCGCCCTTTCTTGACGCAAGCGCTGGTTGCTTACGG
Source organism: Pseudomonas sp. PS02290 (assembly GCF_029960075.1). Taxonomy (NCBI): domain Bacteria; kingdom Pseudomonadati; phylum Pseudomonadota; class Gammaproteobacteria; order Pseudomonadales; family Pseudomonadaceae; genus Pseudomonas; species Pseudomonas sp. PS02290. The sequence goes on along the minus strand of NZ_JASCOY010000137.1, from coordinate 2,657 downwards.
GGCGGTGATCTTGAGCTTTGTGGGCGCGCTGCATTGGGGGTTCGCCATGACCCTGCAAGGGTTGAGTGCCGATCAATGTCGCGAGCGGTTCATCTGGAGTGTCATCCCGGCACTGATCGCCTGGCCTGCTCTGTTATTGCCTGCACCGCTGGGGCTTTTGCTGTTGATTTTCGGTTTCGTCACGCATTACTGGCAGGACCGGCGTCTGGTGAAGGTGACAACGCTGCCCGCCTGGTATTTGCCGATGCGTCTGCGTCTGACGTTGGTCGCCAGTCTTTGCCTGCTGTTGGGTGCGATCACCGTAGCCATTGGCTCATGAATCGCCGGTGTCTGGATCTGTTGCCGGCGAAATTGATGGGCCCGGGTGGATGTTCGACGGATGGTCGAGCCTTGCTTCTTTAAAGCGGCCGGCAGACAAAAGAACACCCCGGCGTGCGGGGTGTTCTTCAGTGCGAGGTGATGCTTACGGCACCAGCTTGTCCAGCAGGGCCTTGTCACGCACGGCACCTTTGTCGGCGCTGGTCGCCAGCAGGGCGTAGGCCTTGAGGGCGGTGGTCACCTTGCGAGGGCGGGACTCAACCGGCTTCCAGCCTTTCTTTTCCTGCTCGGCGCGACGTTCGGCCATTTCCGCGTCGTCGATCATCAGATTGATCGAGCGATTCGGAATGTCGATCAGCACTTTGTCGCCGTCACGAACCAGACCGATCGCGCCGCCGGCTGCGGCTTCAGGAGAAGCGTGGCCGATGGACAGGCCAGAGGTCCCGCCCGAGAAACGTCCGTCGGTCAGCAGCGCACAGTCTTTGCCCAAGCCTTTGGATTTCAGGTATGACGTCGGGTACAGCATTTCCTGCATGCCCGGGCCGCCTTTCGGACCTTCGTAACGGATGATCACGATGTCCCCGGCCTTCACCTCGTCCGCCAGAATGCCGCGAACGGCGCTGTCCTGGCTTTCGAAAATCTTGGCGTTGCCTTCGAACACATGAATCGATTCGTCCACGCCCGCGGTTTTCACCACGCAGCCGTCGAGCGCGATGTTGCCGTACAGCACGGCCAGGCCGCCTTCTTGCGAGTAGGCGTGCTCGACGCTGCGGATGCAGCCGTTCTCGCGGTCGTCGTCCAGGGTGTCCCAACGGGTCGACTGGCTGAAGGCGGTCTGGGTCGGAATACCGGCGGGGCCCGCTTTGAAGAAGTGATGCACCGCTTCGTCGTCAGTCTGGGTGATGTCCCACTTGGCGATGGCTTCTTCCATGGATTTGCTGTGCACGGTCGGCAGGTCGGTGTGCAGCAGGCCGCCACGGGCCAGCGAGCCCAGAATGCTGAAGATGCCGCCAGCGCGGTGGACGTCTTCCATGTGGTACTTCTGGATATTCGGCGCGACCTTGCACAGTTGCGGCACGCGGCGCGACAGGCGATCGATGTCGCGCAGGTCGAATGGAATCTCGGCTTCCTGGGCAGCGGCCAGCAAATGCAGGATGGTGTTGGTCGAACCGCCCATCGCGATGTCGAGGGTCATCGCGTTCTCGAACGCCTTGAAGTTGGCGATGTTGCGCGGCAGCACCGAGTCGTCATTGTCTTTGTAATAGGTTTTGCACAGGTCGACGATGGTGCGGCCGGCCTGCAGGAACAGCTGTTCGCGGTCGGAGTGGGTCGCCAGCGTCGAGCCGTTGCCCGGCAGCGCAAGGCCCAGGGCTTCGGTCAGGCAGTTCATCGAGTTGGCGGTGAACATCCCGGAGCACGAACCGCACGTCGGGCAGGCGCTGCGCTCGTATTCAGCGACTTTTTCGTCGGACGCGGTAGAGTCGGCAGCGATGACCATGGCGTCGACCAGGTCCAGGCCGTGGCTGGCGAGCTTGGTCTTGCCGGCTTCCATCGGACCGCCGGAGACGAAGACCACCGGGATGTTCAGGCGCAACGCAGCCATCAGCATGCCGGGGGTGATCTTGTCGCAGTTGGAGATGCAGACAATGGCATCGGCGCAGTGGGCGTTGACCATGTACTCGACCGAGTCGGCAATGATCTCGCGGCTTGGCAGCGAATACAGCATCCCGTCATGGCCCATGGCGATGCCGTCATCCACTGCGATGGTGTTGAATTCCTTGGCGACGCCGCCTGCTCTTTCGATCTCGCGCGCCACCAGCTGACCCATGTCCTTCAAGTGGACGTGGCCCGGTACAAACTGGGTGAACGAGTTGGCGATGGCGATGATCGGCTTCTTGAAATCGTCGTCCTTCATGCCCGTGGCACGCCACAAGGCGCGGGCGCCGGCCATATTGCGGCCGTGGGTGGACGTTTTCGAACGGTAATCAGGCATTGGAACACTCCGGCTAATCGGCTGAATAAGGAAGGGAGTGAGCTTCTAGTGACGTCGTGTGCAAAAGGCAGTGACCGGATGCAGCGAAGAAACCGAACGATACGGGATCACCGTACGCCCAGCCTGAGCTCATAAACCCGCCGGGGGATGACTGGCGATGAATAGCGCTGATTCTACACCTGTGAGGGCGGGAGGGAATGGCGGGAAGTGGGGCTGCGGATTCATCGGTCTGATAACACTGATGTATCTGCAGGCAAACGCAACTGTGGGAGTGAGCTTGCTCACGAAGGTGGCGGTACATTCGCTAAAGCTTCAGCGGGTGCAACGCCGTCTTCGTGAGCAAGCT
>NZ_JASCOY010000136.1:0-9793 GCF_029960075.1 Pseudomonas sp. PS02290 | reverse complement strand
CTCCAGAAGCAGGCCAGTGGCACGTTCCATGGCTTCGCGAGCGAGCTGCCAGTCAACGCCGCGCTCATAGCGATGGGACGCGTCGGTGTGCAGGCCATAGGACCGTGCCTTGCCGGCAACGGCAATTTGATCGAAAAAAGCGCTCTCAAGGAAAATATCGCGAGTGGTCGCGGACACGCCGCTGTGCTCGCCACCCATGACACCGGCGATGGCCAGGGCACGCTGGTGATCGGCGATGACCAGAGTATCAGCGCGCAGGCTGACTTCCTGTCCATCCAGAAGCACGAGCTTTTCGCCCTCTTCCGCCATGCGCACACGAATGCCGCCGTTGATCTCGGCAAGGTCGAACGCGTGCAGCGGCTGACCCAGCTCAAGCATCACGTAGTTGGTGATGTCGACTGCGGCGTCGATGCTGCGGACGTCCGAGCGACGCAGGCGCTCAACCATCCACAACGGCGTAGGACGCGACAGGTCGACATTGCGGATGACGCGACCCAGATAACGTGGGCATGCCGCAGACGCGATCACGTCTACAGGACGCACTTCATCGTGCACGACCGGAACCACTGCCACCTGTGGACGCGTGACGACTGCGTCATAGAGCGCACCCACTTCACGGGCCAGACCCGCGACCGACAGGCAGTCACCGCGGTTGGGCGTCAGGTCGACCTCGATGCTCGCGTCGTCCAGTTCGAGATAAACGCGCACATCCTGACCCACCGGCGCGTCGGCCGGCAGCTCCATCAGGCCGTCATTGCCCTCACCCACCTGCAGCTCGGCTTGGGAGCACAGCATGCCGTTGGACTCGACGCCCCGCAGCTTGGCTTTCTTGATCTTGAAATCGCCCGGCAATTCGGCGCCGATCATCGCGAATGGAATCTTCAGGCCGGGACGTACGTTTGGCGCGCCACACACAACCTGAAAAGTCTCGGCGCCATTGCTGACCTGGCAAACGCGCAGCTTGTCAGCGTCCGGGTGTTGCTCGGTGCTCAACACCTCGCCCACCACAACACCGCTGAAAACGCCCGCTGCCGGGGTGACGCTGTCTACTTCAAGGCCGGCCATCGACAGACGAGCAACCAGCTCGTCGCGGGACACTTGCGGGCTTACCCAGCCACGCAGCCATTGTTCACTGAATTTCATCCTGCTCTCCTAAAGAATTCGTTACGGGCGACCTAGCGAAATTGCGCGAGGAACCGCAAGTCGTTGTCGAAGAACAGGCGCAAGTCGTTGACGCCATAGCGCAGCATCGCCAGACGCTCTACACCCATGCCAAAGGCGAAGCCCTGGAACTCTTCCGGATCGATGCCCGACATGCGCAGCACGTTGGGGTGGACCATGCCGCAGCCCATGACTTCAAGCCAGCCGGTCTGCTTGCACACGCGGCAGCCTTTGCCGCTGCACATCACGCATTCCATGTCGACTTCGGCCGAAGGCTCGGTGAACGGGAAATACGAAGGACGGAAACGCACTGCCAGCTCTTTTTCAAAGAACACGCGCAGGAATTCCTCGATGGTGCCTTTCAGGTCGGCGAAGTTGATATCGCGGTCGACCAGCAGGCCTTCGACCTGATGGAACATCGGGGAATGGGTGATATCGGAGTCACTGCGATACACACGGCCCGGGCAGACGATGCGGATCGGAGGCTTCTGCGATTCCATGGTGCGGACCTGAACCGGCGAGGTATGGGTGCGCAGCAGCATGTTCGCATTGAAATAGAAAGTGTCGTGCATCGACCGGGCCGGGTGATGGCCTGGGATGTTGAGCGCTTCGAAGTTGTGGTAATCGTCTTCTACCTCAGGGCCTTCGGCGATGCCGTAGCCGATGTGGGTGAAGAACTGCTCGATTCGTTCCAGAGTACGGGTAACCGGGTGCAGACCGCCAGTGGTCTGGCCACGGCCAGGCAGGGTCACGTCAATGGATTCGGCCGCGAGCTTGACCGCAAGATCGGCCTCCTCGAACGACGCCTTGCGCGCATTGAGAACCTCTGTGACACGCTCCTTGGCTTCGTTGATCAGCGCGCCGACCTTCGGACGCTCATCAGCAGGCAGATTCCCCAGGGTCTTCATCACCTGAGTCAATTCGCCCTTCTTGCCAAGGTACAGAACCCGGATTTGCTCCAGGGCATTGATATCTTCGGCGCTTTGCACAGCCTCAAGTGCTTGAGAGACCAGCGCGTCCAGGTTTTCCATGTACAGACTCCAGATACAAAATAGGGGAAGAGCTTACAAGGCTCTTCCCCTATTTATGACGTTTAACACGGAACCCCGAGCGGGGTCCGGTGATTGCCGGGGACTTAGGCCAAAGTGGCTTTAGCTTTCTCGACAATCGCAGCAAACGCCGCTTTTTCGTTCACTGCCAGATCAGCCAGAACCTTGCGGTCGATCTCGATCGACGCTTTTTTCAGGCCAGCGATGAAACGGCTGTAGGACAGACCGTTGATACGCGCACCAGCGTTGATACGAGCGATCCACAGAGCGCGGAACTGACGTTTTTTCTGACGACGGTCACGGTAGGCGTATTGGCCAGCCTTGATTACCGCTTGCTTGGCAACACGGAATACGCGTGAACGCGCGCCGTAGTAGCCTTTAGCAAGTTTCAGAATTTTTTTGTGACGCTTACGGGCAATGACGCCACGCTTTACACGAGCCATGAGTTAATTCCTCTGTTCTTGATCAAAATTAGCAAAGGCGCAGCATGCGCTTGACTTTTGCCACGTCGGACGGATGCAGCAAGCTGCTTCCACGCAATTGACGCTTACGCTTTGTCGACATTTTGGTCAGGATGTGGCTCTTGAAAGCGTGCTTGTGCTTGATGCCATTCGCGGTTTTCAAAAACCGTTTAGCTGCACCACTTTTAGTCTTCATCTTTGGCATGTTCGGATACTCCGCATTCAGTTGATAAACATAACCGCAAGGCCTGCCGTGCCCTGGTGGTTATTTCTTCTTTTTCGGGGCGATGACCATGATCAGCTGGCGTCCTTCCATCTTAGGATGCTGTTCGACCGAACCGTATTCGAGCAGGTCAGCTTCAACCCGCTTCAACAGCTCCATCCCCAGCTCCTGGTGGGCCATCTCACGACCGCGAAATCTCAAGGAAATCTTGGCCCTGTCCCCGTCACTCAGGAAACGTACCAGGTTGCGTAGTTTTACCTGGTAATCCCCTTCCTCCGTCCCTGGACGAAACTTGATTTCTTTAACCTGGATCTGCTTCTGATTTTTCTTGGCGGCAGCAACCTGTTTCTTCTTCTCGAAGATCGATTTGCCGTAGTCCATCAGTTTGCAAACAGGGGGTACTGCATCGGCGGAAATTTCCACCAGATCCAGTTTGGCCTCTTCAGCCTTAAGAAGCGCGTCTTCAATTGACACAATCCCAAGCTGCTCACCCTCAGCCCCAATTAAACGAACCTCACGTGCCGAGATATTCTCGTTGATCGGGGCTTTCGGTGCAGCTCGTTTATCTTGTCTCATTTCACGCTTAATAATAATTACTCCGAATCTTGGCGACCACGCCGGGAAACCGCTTGTGCAAGGAACTCCGAGAACTGGGCGACCGGCATCGAGCCAAGGTCTGCGCCTTCACGTGTACGCACAGCGACAGTTTGTGTTTCAACCTCCCGATCCCCAATCACCAGGAGATACGGAATTTTGAGCAACGTATGCTCGCGGATTTTAAAGCCGATCTTTTCATTTCTCAAGTCGGACTTGGCACGGAATCCGCTTTGCGCCAATGTTTTTTCCACCTCAAGGGCAAAATCAGCCTGTTTATCAGTGATATTCATGATCACTGCTTGAGTTGGAGCAAGCCACGCAGGGAAGGCGCCTTCGTAATGCTCAATCAGGATTCCGATGAAGCGCTCGAAGGAGCCAAGGATTGCGCGGTGCAACATGACCGGGTGCTTGCGACCGTTGTCTTCCGACACGAATTCGGCGCCCAGACGGATCGGCAGGTTGAAATCGAGCTGCAGAGTACCGCATTGCCAGACGCGACCCAAGCAATCCTTGAGAGAAAATTCGATCTTCGGACCGTAGAACGCGCCCTCGCCCGGTTGCAGATCGTACGGCAGACCCGCGCTGTCAAGGGCTGCAGCCAGTGCAGACTCGGCGCGATCCCACAATTCATCGGAACCGACACGCTTCTCAGGACGGGTCGACAGCTTCATTTCGATGTCTTTGAAACCGAAATCGGCGTAGACGGCCATGGTCAGCTTGATGAATGCGGCGGATTCAGCCTGCATCTGTTCTTCGGTGCAGAAGATATGCGCGTCATCCTGGGTGAACGCCCGCACGCGCATGATGCCGTGCAGCGCACCCGAAGGTTCGTTGCGGTGGCAGGCGCCGAATTCGGCCAGACGCAGCGGCAACTCGCGGTAGCTTTTCAGGCCCTGATTGAACACCTGCACGTGGCACGGGCAATTCATCGGCTTGATGGCGTAGTCGCGGTTTTCCGACTCGGTGGTGAACATGTTCTCGGCGTAGTTCGCCCAGTGCCCGGACTTCTCCCACAGGGAGCGGTCGACAACCTGCGGCGTCTTGATCTCGAGGTAGCCGTTTTCGCGCTGGGTCTTGCGCATGTATTGCTCAAGAACCTGGTAGAGCGTCCAGCCGTTCGGGTGCCAGAACACCATGCCCGGCGCTTCTTCCTGGGTATGGAACAGGCCCAGGCGCTTGCCGATCTTGCGGTGATCGCGTTTTTCGGCTTCTTCGATGCGCTGGATGTAAGCCGCCAGCTGCTTCTTGTCCGCCCACGCCGTGCCGTAAACGCGCTGCAACTGCTCGTTCTTGGCATCGCCGCGCCAGTAGGCGCCGGACAGCTTGGTCAATTTGAATGACTTCAGAAAACGGGTGTTAGGCACGTGCGGACCGCGGCACATGTCGACGTATTCTTCGTGGTAGTACAGGCCCATGGCCTGCTCGTTCGGCATGTCTTCGACCAGACGCAGCTTGTAGTCTTCGCCACGGGCCGTGAAGACTTCGATCACTTCCGCACGCGGCGTGACCTTCTTGATGACGTCGTAATCCTTTTCGATCAGCTGCTGCATGCGCTGCTCGATCGCCGCCATGTCGTCCGGCGTGAAAGGACGCTCATAAGCGATGTCGTAATAGAAGCCATCATCGATGACCGGGCCGATCACCATCTTTGCAGTCGGATAGAGCTGCTTGACGGCATGGCCGACCAGGTGCGCGCAGGAGTGACGAATGATCTCCAGGCCTTCCTGATCCTTGGGGGTGATGATTTGCAGGCTCGCATCGGTATCGATGATGTCGCTGGCGTCAACCAGTTGACCGTTGACCTTGCCGGCCACGGTGGCTTTGGCCAGGCCCGCACCAATGGATGCTGCGACCTCGGCAACGGATACCGGGTGATCGAAAGAACGTTGACTGCCGTCGGGAAGAGTAATAGTTGGCATGGCGCCTCCTCTCCTAGTGGTGACCCCTACCAAAGGTCACGTGGGTGGGATAGAGCCAGTACGCGATTCGGTGGTATGCCTGCCTCACAGTGGCAGGAGCCCGAAGGCCAACCTGAAGACCGAACCAGAGTGACTGGAACTTACGAAATCGACAGAACTTGCAGCAGGGCAACGGGGCCCCGCGAGATGCGAGCTAATCTGCAGGCGCGCATGCTATCACAGCGTTACCGCAGGGTCAGCTAAACGGTGGTGGGCGCTGCACGGGGATCGGCAAATGAACCGAGACGCAGCGGCGCCACGGAACTGGTGCGCTTCAGGGGCCTCAGATTATCGGTAGTACCTGTTCAAGGCCTGACACCTCGACGGCCACCGACAAAAAGGAATCCACCATGAAGCTTCTACGCGTTGCCGCCCTTCTCGCCCCGCTTGCCCTGACACTGCCCCTCAGCGCTCATGCCGCGATGGATGCGAAAACCAAGACCAGCTACATGAACGAATGCACCACCGCAGCCACCCAGAGCAATCCATCGATGGACGCCAGTGCAGTGAAGGCGCATTGCGAGTGCGGCGCTCAACAGATTAACCAGAACTTCTCGGACAAGGAGATCGCGTCGCTCAATGACAAAACGACGCCTCCCAGTACCGATATGACCTCTCGTCTGCAGGCGGCGGTGAGCAAAAATTGCCTGAATGGCAAAAAATAAAAAATTTTCATTTCCTTGATGCCCCAGACCGGGGCGTAAAGAAGGACCTATCGACCGACACCCTGAAGCCCGCGAATTCAGCGGGTTTCAGGGGTTGAAGAAGGGTTCGCCGCTGAACGCGCCGACCGGGCTAAACAGGCCTATGGGGCCCATTTGGGGCGTTATATCGAAGATGCTGACGCAAAGTTCTAATCGAAAAAGTCCAGCATTCACACAATTCGACTATGATAGCGCTCGTGTGCCCAGTTGGCCTGAGCAACACAGCACTACTGAAAATTATGTTCCTGGAGATACACCATGTCTAATCGCCAATCCGGCACCGTAAAATGGTTCAACGATGAAAAAGGCTTCGGCTTCATCACCCCACAGGGTGGCGGCGACGACCTTTTTGTACATTTCAAAGCCATTGAATCCGACGGTTTCAAAAGCTTGAAAGAAGGCCAGACTGTTTCCTTCGTGGCTGAGAAAGGCCAAAAGGGCATGCAAGCTGCTCAGGTTCGCGCGGAGTAATCCCAGCGATCTGAAAAAACCCCGTCACTGACGGGGTTTTTTTATGCCTGCAATTCCGTGATGCGCTGACGTTAACCGCAATTGACGCGGTTCACTTTCCCTGAATCATCGGTGTTCAGGTTCAGACGGTCCGAGCGGTATTCCAGTGTCACGATGTCGTTGGGCCCGAGCACTCTGGCGGTCTGTGCGCCGGCCTTGGCCTTCGCCTGGTCCAGCAATGCCGCTGACGCCGGCTTGCCGACAGCGAACTGCACCGCTGCCGCGTCACAACGGGCATAACCATCAGCGGAACTGGCCGGGGAACTGGCGACGCTCTCCTCAGGCTGGCTCGAAGACTCCGACGTGCTGCTGCAACCGGCCAGCAGCGCTGCGGCGAGCACCAGACCCGATGATGCGTATTTCCAGGGCATACAACCTCCTAACGTTTAACTGAATCAGAACCTCTGCGACAGCGGTCCAGCGGCTTCGTTTCGCCACGCGCAAGCCAAGGCATGTCGAGTACAGCGCAGGAGTCTGCCCGAGGCATCGCCTGCCCGGCGCATTCAATCGTGACAAAACGTTTAAGGCCCGCCCGCAGGACGGGCTAAACAGGCGGGCGCGAGTCAATAGACGTCGACGTAATCGGTGGTGGGATTGGCCCAGTTGTCCCGCAGGGCGTTGTAGATCTGCGTCACCCATACGGCATCGCTGGCAGCCACCGGGCCCACACACCCGGAACCGGCCGCCCAAGTCTCCAGACGAAACAGCAGTCCGCGGATGTCGACGCCGCCCACCGCGTCACTGGAAACCCACGCACGGCCGTCGCGACCGACACGCAGCTGGTTGTGCACGCCATCCCGCGCCGCCGCGATCATTTGCCGGACAGCGTCGTGGGTAAGGGAATCGGAATTATTGAGGTTGATAGACACAGTTTTGCACCTTGATTGCTCTGCGCCCCGCAGCGGGATGCCACGCGGCGCAGCACTGCAGATTTACTTCAAAAGACCGAGGCGCTGAGTCAACAGGTCAAAAAAGCCTTGGGCATCGCCGTTTTCGACCCAGAACACATTTTTGTTCTGAGCGAGGGTGTCATACCAGTCCGCAACCGTCTGGCCGTGGGTCACACCCTCACGGTTATCGATCACCAGATTGACCTGTCTGCCGCTGAACAGCTCCGGCTTGATCAGCCAGGCAATCACGCTCGCATCATGTACCGGCCCGCCGGGCAGGCCGTAATGGACCATATCAGCCTTGACGTACTCGTTGAGGATACCGCTGACCAGCTTGCCAGCCTGATTGTTCAGACCGTCGATCTGCTTGATGCGCGCTTCGCTGGTGAGGATCTTGTGGGTGACGTCCAGCGGCACGTAGGTCAGCTTCACGCCGCTGTCCAGGACAACCTTCGCCGCATCGGGGTCGGCGTAGATATTGAATTCGGCCACTGGAGTGATGTTGCCACCGTTGAAGTGGGCGCCGCCCATCACCACGACTTCCTTGATGCCCTGGGTGATCTCCGGCGCCTGACTCAGCGCGAGCGCCAGATTGGTCTGCGGCCCGAGCATGGCGATGGTGATGCTGTGGGGCGCAGCTTTCTTCAGGGTGTCGACCAGGTACTGCACGGCATTGCCTTCAGCCAACGGTTTCTTCGGCTCATGCACTTCCACGCCCGGGAGTCCTTCCTTGCCGTGGATGTTCTCGGCGTAGATCGGCGTGCGCACCAGTGGCTTGCCGGCACCGGCGTACACCGGCACTTCTTCCCGGCCAGCCCATTCCCGAGCCAGCCGGGCATTACGCGACGTCTTGTCGATGCGCACGTTGCCCGCCACGGTGGTGATCGCCATGACGTTGAGTTCTTGCGGCGACGCCAGCGCCAGGAGCAGTGCGACGACGTCATCGGCGCCCGGGTCGGTGTCGATGATCACGTCGCGCTTCTCGGCGGCATGCACCGACGTGGCGGATAAAATGGCCAACAGCGCGGCACTCCTGATCAGTCCGGTGAAAAAATGACGGGTTGTATTCATGGGAACTCCTTGTTCCTGACGGCTGAAAATAAAAAACCGGCGCTAAAAAACCACGCCCGCCACGAGCGCGATGTTGGTGTAGGGCTGGCATTCGCCGGTGCGGATGATAGCCCGAGCGCCGCGGCTGAGCTGTTTCAATGCCTCATGACTCACCAGGCGTTGCTCACCGAGGCTGCCCGAGGCCTGCAAGCTCGAAACGGTGGCCAACGCTGGCGGTTGTTTCGACAGCATCTCTTCGGCGAGGACGTGACTCTCGACCTGCATTTCAGTCAGCACCACATTCAGCACGCTGAGAAAATCGGGCACACCATGGGTCAGGGCCAGATCGATCAGCTCCACGCCAGCCGGGACGGGCATGCCCGCGTCGACGATCATCAGGATGTCGCCGTGGCCGAGAGACGCGATGGCGCGGGACAAGGCAATGTTGAGCAGTGGGGTTTTTTTCATGATGAATGCCCTTGTGCTGCAGAGGCCTGAACCTCGGCAAATGTCGGAATGGAAGGTTGGGCGCCGGAACGGGTCACGGACAGCGCCGCTGCGACCTGACCGAAGCGAATGGCGTCCGACTCGGATTTGCCATCGGCCAGCGCCGCCGCGAAGCCGCCGACAAAGGTATCGCCTGCCGCCGTGGTGTCAACGGGCTGCACTTTGGGTGCCGGGAAGTGCTCGGAGCGCGACGCGCTGGCGAACAAGGCGCCCTGCTCGCCCAGCGTCACGATCACCTTGCTGACGCCGGCTTTAAGCAGTGCTGATGCAGCGGCGTCTGCGCTGGCGGTGCTGTCGACGGGCAAACCGGTCAGCGCGGTGGCCTCGCTTTCATTCGGGATCAGGTAATCGATCCAGGCGAACCACTCGGCCGGCAGCGGGCCACTGGCCGGCGCCGGGTTGAGGATGACGGTCTTGCCCAGTTCGTGGCCGCGCTTGAGCACGTGGCCGACGGTGTCGAGCGGCACTTCAAGCTGGCAGATGATGACTTCGGCCCCGGACAACAACGCATCGAAGCTGTCCACCACGGACGCGGTGACGTGGCCGTTGCCGCCGGCCACGATCACGATAGCGTTCTGGCTGCTGTCATCGACGACGATCAGCGCAACGCCGGTGGACTCGCAGGAGACCGGGGTCACTGCCTGGCAATCGATGCCTTCGGCCAGCAGCGCGGTGCGAAGCTG
>NZ_JASCOY010000135.1:0-9856 GCF_029960075.1 Pseudomonas sp. PS02290 | reverse complement strand
TCTGAGCGCGGGTCTGTGTTTTGACACCGCGCTGTCGAGCAGCAAACACAGGACTTGTGGGAGTGAGCTTGCTCACGAAGACTGCATTTCAAGCGCCGGATATTTAGCGGATGTATCGGCCCCTTCGCGAGCAAGCTCGCTCCCACGGGGTCTTCGTCGGCGGGGAGATCGGTGTCGCCATGTGCTCTGAGCGCGGGTCTGTGTTTTGACACCGCGCTGTCGAGCAGCAAACACAGGACTTGTGGGCGTGAGCTTGCTCACGAAGACTGCATTTCAAGCGCCGGATATTTAGCGGATGTATCGGCCCCTTCGCGAGCAAGCTCGCTCCCACGGGGTCTTCGTCGGCGGGGAGATCGGTGTCGCCATGTGATCTGAGCGCGGGTCTGTGTTTTGACACCGCGCTGTCGAGCAGCAAACACAGGACTTGTGGGAGTGAGCTTGCTCACGAAGACTGCATTTCAAGCGCCGGATATTTAGCGGATGTATCGGCCCCTTCGCGAGCAAGCTCGCTCCCCACAGGTTTTGCGTCTGCGGGGAAAAGGGTGTCCCCATGTTCGATGTGCGCGGGCCCTAGAACAATCGGGCGAGCAGCGCGGTGACGGCGGTTTCGACGCGCAGGATCCGCGCGCCCAGCTGGACTGGAGTCAGGCCCGAGGCCTGCAGCAAATCAACTTCGTAGGGAATCCAGCCACCTTCAGGGCCGATCGCCAGGGTGACAGGCTGCTCAACCGCACGCGGGCAGGCGGGGAAGTCACCCGGATGACCGACCAACCCCAAAGTCCCGTCCACAATGGCGGGCAGTCGGTCCTCAACGAAGGGCTTGAAACGCTTCTCGATGATGATCTCCGGCAGCACGCTGTCCCGGGCCTGTTCCAGCCCGAGAATCAACTGTTCGCGGATGGCCGCAGGCTCTAGAAAAGGCGTCTGCCAGAAGCTTTTTTCGACGCGGTAACTGTTGACCAGGATGACTCGGGGCACACCCATCGTCGCTACGGTCTGAAACACCCGGCGCAGCATCTTCGGGCGGGGCAGTGCCAAGATCAGCGTCAGAGGGAGTTTGGCCGGCGGGGCGTGCTCGAAGCTCACTGACAGCTCGGCTTCCCGCGCTTCCAGCCGCAGCAGTTGCGCACTGCCCAGCAGTCCGCCCATACGGCCGACCCGCAGGCTGTCGCCCACTTCACTGCGATGCACTTCCTGCATGTGCTTGAGGCGCCGATCACGCAGCACCACCCGGTCCGCCGCGATGAAGTCGGCGTCCTCAAGCAACAGCAGGTTCACGGCTGGGTCGCTGGCGGTTGGCTCTGTTCGTCTTCGGCTTTTTCGTCGTCTTCATGATCGCCGCGCTTAGTGATCATCGAACTGCACAACACGCCGATTTCAAACAGCAGCCACATCGGCACAGCCAGCAGGGTCTGCGAAAAGATGTCCGGCGGGGTGAGGATCATGCCCACCACGAAGCAGCCGATCACCACGTACGGGCGAATCTTCTTCAGGTATTTGACGTCGACGATGCCGATCCACACCAGCAGCACAACCGCCACCGGGATCTCGAACGCCACACCAAACGCCAGGAACAGCGTCATGACGAAGTCCAGATAGCTGGCGATGTCCGTCATCATCGACACGCCTTCCGGGGTAACGCTGGCGAAAAAGTGGAAAATCAGCGGGAAGACCAGAAAGTAGGCAAATGCCATCCCGGCATAGAACAGGATGATGCTGGAGATCAACAGCGGCACTGCCACGCGTTTTTCATGCTTGTACAGCCCCGGTGCGATGAAGCCCCAGATCTGATACAGAATCACCGGCATCGCCAGGAACAGCGCCACCATCATCGTCAGCTTGAACGGCGTAATGAACGGCGAGGCCACATCGGTCGCGATCATCGTGGCGCCATCAGGCAGAAACTTGCGCAGCGGGGCAGAGACGAAGGTGTAGATCTTCTGGGTGAAGTAGAACAGCGCGCCGAAGATCACGAAGATCGCCAGCACGCAGCGCAGCAGGCGCGAGCGCAGTTCTGTCAGGTGCGAGACCAGCGGCATTTGCTGGTCGTTTTCCGGAATTTCGCTCATGGGGCTCGTGGTGGCAGTGACGAATCGTTGGCAGAAGGCGCACTTTGCACCGCGGTCGCAGGGGTGATGACCGGCGCAGGTGCGGGTGCAGATTCTGGTGCAGCAGGCGCGGCAGGCCCAACGTGAGCAGGCGGCGGTGTGACCGACGCACTTTCAGCCGGAGCGGCCGGGCCAATGTCCGCGCTCTGTACCGGAGATGCGGCACCTATAACCGGCGCTGTAGAGGCCGGAGCCGGTGAAACCGGCGTCTCGGCGACAGGTTCGGCCGGCGCTGGCGCAACAGTTGCCGCCGGGGCCGCCGGGGCGACAGGCGCAGCAGGCGGTTGCTGCGGCTGCATGATTTTGCGGGCTTCTTCTTCCAGCGAAAGAATGTGCTCGTTGTGCAGCTGACGCCGAATTTCGTCAGCGCCGATTTCGCGCTCAACTTCCTGTTTGATCGCATTGAAGCTGCGTTTCAGGCGGCCGATCCAGAGCCCGGCCGTCCGTGCTGCGCCCGGCAGACGCTCGGGGCCCAGCACCAGCAGGGCAACGAGGCCGACCAGCAGCAGTTCAGAAAAGCTGATACCAAACATGCGTCACGACCTAGTCTTTGCGGAGGGGGTCTTCGACTCGTTGTGCCTGAGCGTCGATGGTGTGCGGCTGGTGCAGCGGCTGAGTCGGAGGCACCGGCTGCGCGGTCGGCTGTGGCTGAACCGGCGGCTGCACCGTTGGCTCTTCCGGATGCTTGTCATCGTCATTCATGGCCTTGCGAAAGCCCTTGATCGACTCACCCACGTCAGTCCCCAGGTTCTTGAGTTTCTTGGTGCCGAACACCAGCACGACAACCACAAGAATGACGATCCAGTGTTTCCAGTCAAAAATGCCCATGACGCGTTCCTCACAAGAAATTTCGGGCCGCAGCCCAGGTGTTTATTCCGCCGAGCGAGACGCTTTCTCGGCGTGTCCGGACAGGCCGAAGCGGCGGTCCAGCTCATCGAGCACGGCTTGCGGGTGCTGGCCCAGTTGGGCAAGCATCACCATGCTGTGGAACCACAAGTCGGCGGTTTCGTAGACGACATCACTGCAGTCACCGCTGATGGCAGCGTCCTTGGCAGCAATTATGGTTTCGACCGACTCTTCGCCGACCTTCTCCAGAATCTTGTTCAATCCCTTGTGATAAAGGCTGGCGACGTAAGAAGAGTCGGCAGCCGCGCCCTTGCGTGCTTCAAGCACCTCGGCAAGGCGTGACAAGGTATCAGTCATGTTCAGTGTCCTGCTTGGTAAATGGCATCCGGGTCTTTGAGCACCGGGTCCACGGTCTTCCAGCCGGCGTCGTCGTAGACGCGGTAGAAGCAGCTCTCGCGGCCAGTATGGCAAGCGATGCCGCCGATTTGCTCGACCATCAGGATAATGACGTCGGCATCACAGTCCAGGCGCAGTTCATGAAGCTTCTGCACGTGGCCCGATTCTTCGCCCTTTCGCCACAACTTGCCACGTGAACGTGACCAATAGATAGCGCGCTGTTCGCTGGCAGTCAGGCTCAAGGCTTCGCGGTTCATCCAGGCCATCATCAGCACGCGACCGGTCTTGTGGTCCTGCGCGATGGCGGGCACCAGACCGTCCTTGTCCCACTTAATCTCGTCCAGCCAGTCTTTCATCATCGGCTCCGGCCGTTCCAGGGGAGGGTTAGTGTGCCAGCGGCTCGCGCCGATGGCTATCGGCGAACGACCAGATAGACGCCTGCCGCCAGCATCAGCAAGGCAGGCCAGGCGCTCAGCGTGTTCAGCGCTTCGCCGGTCTGGGTATGGGTGATCGCCAACAGAACGCCACCGGCCAGCAGGCCAGCGCCGAGCAAGCGAAGGGCCCAATGATCGCCGTCGCGCCGATAGGGCGGGGGCGGATCGTGGCGATGGGGCTGGGACAGGCGCTCAAGTAAATCCCGGGTCATGTTCGCCAGATGCGGAATCTGTTCGACCTGAGACTGCAGGTTGCCGAGCAGGGTCTTCGGGCTGACCCGTTCGCGCATCCAGCGTTCGAGGAACGGCTGCGCAGTCGCCCAGAGATCCAGCTCCGGGTACAGCTGACGGCCCAGGCCTTCGATGTTGAGCAGCGTCTTTTGCAGCAGCACCAGCTGCGGCTGGACTTCCATGTTGAAGCGCCGAGCGGTCTGGAACAGGCGCATCAGCACTTGCCCGAAGGAAATGTCCTTTAGCGGTTTTTCGAAGATCGGCTCGCACACTGTCCGGATGGCTGCTTCGAATTCATTCAGCTTGGTCTCGGCCGGCACCCAGCCCGAGTCGATGTGCAGCTGTGCCACACGGCGATAATCACGCTTGAAGAACGCAAACAGGTTGCGCGCCAGATAGTCCTGATCCTCAGGGGTCAGGCTGCCGACAATGCCGCAGTCGATGGCAATGTACTGCGGATCCCACGGCGTGACCGTGCTGACGAAAATGTTGCCGGGGTGCATGTCGGCGTGGAAAAAGCTGTCACGGAAGACTTGGGTGAAGAACAGCTCGACGCCGCGCTCGGCCAGCTTCTTCATGTCGGTGCGCTGATCGGCGAGGGTTGCCAGATCGGTCACTTGCACGCCGTAGATGCGCTCCATGACCAACACCTTCGGCCGGCACCAGTCCCAATAGACCTGCGGCACGTAAAGCATGGTCGAGCCTTCGAAGTTACGGCGCAGCTGGCTGGAGTTTGCCGCCTCGCGCAACAGGTCGAGTTCGTCGTAGATGGTTTTTTCGTAATCGGCGACCACGTCCACCGGGTGCAGCAGACGCGCATCAGCCGAAACCCGCTCGGCAATCTTCGCCAGGATGAACAGCCACGCCAGGTCGGAGCCGATGATCGGCTTCAGGCCCGGCCGCACGACCTTCACCACCACTTCTTCGCCTGTTTTCAGGCGCGCGGCGTGGACTTGAGCGACAGACGCCGAAGCCAGCGGGGCCACGTCGAAACGACTGAAGACCTCGCTGATCTTCGCGCCCAGCTGTGATTCGATCAGCGCAACGGCTTTGGCGGAGTCGAACGGCGGCACGCGGTCCTGCAACATCATCAGCTCGTCGGCGACGTCTTCAGGCAGCAGGTCACGGCGGGTGGACAGCAGCTGCCCGAACTTGATGAAGATAGGCCCCAGGTCCTGCAACGCCAGCCGCAGACGCGCGCCACGGCTCAGTTCGTTCTTGCGCCGCGGCAGCCAGCGCCACGGCAGTACAAAACGCACGGCCAGCAGCCACCACGGCAGGGGCAGGGCGAACAACAGATCATCAAGGCGGTAACGGATTACGACACGCTGGATGCGAAACAGGCGGCGGACGGCAAGCAGGCTCATGCGTTATCGCTGGATTTGAGGGAGTGGGCCAGACGCTCGAAGCGGGCTTCGAGGCGTTCCAGGTCTTGTTTGGTCTGATCCAGTTCGGCGAAGCGGGCTTCGGCCTCGCGTTTGCCGACCAGCGTGCGGGATTCTTCGGCCAGGTATTCGGCTAGGTTGTTGCTGAGGCTGGCCGCGGTGTCACGGGTCCAGCGCGCGCTGTTGCGCAGGTGCCCGCCGATCAGGGGCGCCGCGACGGGACCGAGCCAGCGTTGCAGCTCGTATTCCCAGTCGAGGTCCAGGTCCTGCAGCACGCCCACCAGCTCAAGCAGCACGGCGCTTTCACCCTCCAGCTCGACTTCCGGGCTGTGCAGCACGGCATTTTTGTCTTTGCTCATCGCCAGGCGCATCAGGCTCGCAGCGGGGGCGCGCAGGGTCACATCAGCACCGCCTTCCCAGTTCGCCGCCAGCATCAGGCCGTCGTCGCTGGGCAGTACGTGCAGATGAAACACCGGGCTGGTGCACTCGATCGCGATGACCTTGCCGCTCAGTCGGTCAAGGCGTGGCGAGGCGGTGCTGTCCATGCGCAGCACACGATTGATGCCGTGCTCGGCACTGGCGAGCAAGCCGTTGATCAGCATCAGGGCTTGATGCCCCGGTGCAGCGCGACGATGCCGGAGGTCATGTTGTGGTAGGTCACGCGGTCGAAACCGGCCTGGACCATCATCGACTTCAGGGTTTCCTGATCAGGGTGCATGCGGATCGACTCTGCCAGGTAACGGTAGCTTTCCGAATCGTTGGTGATCAACTTGCCGGCCAGCGGCATGAAGGCGAACGAGTAGGCGTCGTAGATCTTGGACATGACTTTGCTGGTGGGCTTGGAGAATTCCAGCACCAGCAAACGACCACCCGGCTTGAGCACGCGCAGCATGGAGCGGATGGCGTCCTCCTTGTGGGTCACGTTGCGCAGGCCGAAGGCGATGGTCACGCAGTCGAAGTAGTTGTCGGGGAACGGCAGCTTTTCAGCGTCGGCCTGGACGAACTTGATGTTGCCAGCCACGCCGCGATCCAGCAGGCGGTCACGACCGACCTTGAGCATCGAAGCATTAATGTCGGCCAGTACGACTTCGCCGGTCGGGCCCACGAGATGGGAAAACTTCTTCGCCAGGTCGCCAGTGCCGCCCGCGATGTCGAGCACGCGGTTGCCGCTGCGAACGCCGGACAGTTCGATGGTGAAGCGCTTCCAGAGGCGATGCATGCCGCCGGACAGGACGTCGTTCATCAGGTCATATTTGGCCGCGACGGAGTGAAACACCTCGGCGACTTTCTCGGCCTTCTGGCTTTCCGGTACGTTTTTGTAACCGAAGTGGGTGATGGGTTCGGCATCGCTGCCTTTGCGCGGATCATTCATATCGCTGTCACCGGAATAAAGTGGCGCCATTCTAATCGTCGGGGCTGGCTTTGTCTTGACAAGGCTCACGGCCAACAGTTTCTTCGGTCCGGGCCGCTGGTATAGTGCGCCGACGATTTAAGCCGAAGCAGGAGCCCGTCAGTGGCCAGAATTACCGTGGAACGCCAGCACACGCTGGGAAAGGAAAAGGCCCGCGAGAAGGCTGAGATCATGCTGCAGAAACTGTCCGACAAGTACGGCATCGAGCACGAGTGGACAGGCGATACCGTCGCCCTGGAAGGCAAGGGCGCCAAGGGCACTGTCGCGGTCGAGGATGAGTGGGTACGGGTGAATATCGACCTCAACTTCTTCCTTTCGGCCATGAGCGGTTCGATTCAGACCGAAGTTGAACGGCAGCTGGATAAAGTCTTGATGGCCTGAAGTCCCGAGAGAGGGGCTAGAGCATCAGCTTGATGACTTGCTCGGAAGGGTCGCGGGATTTGCCGGCGGCCTTGAGCTCAGCCAGATACTCGTCCCACAGTTGCGCCTGGCGTTGCGCCAGTTGCTCCAGGTATTCCCAGGTAAACAACCCGCTGTCATGACCGTCGTCGAAGGTCAGCTTCAGCGCGTACTGGCCGGCGGGCTCGACCTTGGTGAGCCCGACGCCCAGCTTGCCGAACTGCAGAATCGGATTGCCATGGCCCTGCACCTCCGCCGACGGCGAGTGCACCCGCAGGAACTCCGCCGGCAAGCGGTATTCCTCATCCCGCCCGTATTTCAGGCTGAGGACTTTCGAGGCTTTGTGCAGCTGGATAGCGGTGGGGATGCGGGTCATAGAGGTAATCTCAGCTACAAGCTACAAGCTACAAGCTACAAGCTACAAGCTACAAGCTACAAGCTACAAGCCAAGCAGATTTCGGCAGCCAGTGAAATCTGCTTGCCGCTTGAAGCTAACCGCTTGCAGCTGCTTTAAAGGATATAGCGCGACAGATCTTCGTCTTCCGCCAGCTCACCCAGGTGACTGTTCACGTATTCAGCGTCGATCTGGATCGTCCCGCCATCCTGCGCGCCTGCCAGGTCGCCGGCACTGAAAGAAACCTCTTCCAACAACCGCTCAAGCAGCGTGTGCAAGCGACGCGCACCGATGTTTTCGGTCTTTTCGTTGACCTGCCAGGCGATCTCGGCCAGACGCTTGATGCCATCCGGCAGGAACGCGATGTTCAGGCCTTCGGTCTTCAGCAGCTCGCGGTATTGCTCGGTCAGCGACGCATGGGGTTCGGTCAGGATGCGTTCGAAATCCTGCGGGCTCAGCGCTTTCAGCTCGACACGAATCGGCAGGCGACCCTGCAGCTCAGGCACCAGATCGCTTGGTTTGCTCAGGTGAAACGCACCGGAGGCAATGAACAGAATGTGGTCGGTCTTGACCATGCCCAGCTTGGTGTTAACGGTGCAGCCTTCGATCAGGGGCAACAAGTCGCGCTGCACGCCTTCGCGGGACACATCGGCGCCGCCAACGTTACCGCGCTTGGCCACTTTGTCGATCTCGTCGATGAACACGATGCCGTGCTGCTCGACGGCTTCCAGCGCCTTGGCTTTCAGTTCTTCATCGTTGACCAGACGTCCCGCTTCTTCATCGCGAACCATCTTCAGCGCGTCTTTGACTTTCAGCTTGCGGCTCTTCTTCTTGCCCTTGCCCATGTTGGCAAACAGGCTCTGCAGCTGGTTGGTCATCTCTTCCATGCCCGGCGGCGCGGAAATATCAACGCCGCCCATTTCAGCGACCTCAATCTCGATTTCCTTGTCGTCCAGCTGACCTTCTCGCAGGCGCTTGCGGAACAGCTGACGGGTATTGGAATCGCTGCCTGACGACGCGTCATCGTTGAAGCCCGCGCGTGCCGGTGGCAGCAGGGCATCGAGAATGCGGTCTTCGGCGGCGTCTTCGGCGCGGTGGCGAACCTTGGTGATTTCCTGTTCACGCAGCAGCTTCATCGCGGCGTCGGCGAGATCACGGATGATCGACTCGACATCGCGGCCTACGTAGCCAACTTCAGTGAACTTGGTCGCTTCGACTTTGATGAACGGCGCGTTGGCGAGTTTCGCCAGGCGACGGGCGATTTCGGTTTTACCGACGCCGGTCGGGCCGATCATCAGGATGTTCTTGGGGGTGACTTCGACGCGCAGCTCTTCAGGCAGCTGCATCCGGCGCCAGCGATTACGCAGCGCGATGGCGACGGCGCGTTTGGCATCGTCCTGGCCGATGATATGGCGATTGAGTTCGTGGACGATTTCACGGGGAGTCATGGACATGGTTTTCAACGGTCCTCGGCAGATGGCAAGTCGGGCAAGGCCGCGATGAATGGCGGCCAGCACCTCAGGCTTACTCGGCGAGGTCCTGCTCCTCAATAGTGATGTTGTGGTTGGTGAAGACGCAGATGTCGCCGGCAATGTGCAGGGCGGTTTCGGCGATTTCACGGGCAGAGAGTTCGGTCTTCAGCAGCAATGCGCGGGCAGCGGCCTGGGCGAAGGCGCCGCCGGAACCCATGGCGATCAGGCCGTCTTCGGGCTCAACGACGTCACCGTTACCGGTAATGATCAGCGAAGCGTCCTTGTTGGCAACGGCCAGCATGGCTTCAAGGCGACTCAGGGAGCGGTCGGTACGCCATTCTTTCGCCAGCTCTACGGCGGCGCGAATGAGGTGACCCTGGTGTTTTTCCAGTTGGGCTTCGAAACGCTCGAACAGGGTGAAGGCGTCAGCGGTGGCGCCTGCGAAACCGGCGATGACCTGGCCGTGGTAAAGGCGCCGGACTTTCTTGGCGTTGCCTTTCATGACGGTATTGCCCAGGGAAACCTGGCCGTCACCGGCCATGACGACTTTGCCTTGGCGGCGCACTGAAACGATGGTGGTCAAGGGGAGAGTCTCCACGCTGCGGGGCGAAAATGCCCTGATGGAAACTCATATGGGGGTGGGGGCGGGTATTTCAACCGTTGAGTGGGTTGAGGGATGAATGGTGGTGCGTAAGGTTGCTTCCAGTTTGTGTAGGAGTGAGCTTGCTCGCGATTGCGGTCAGTCAGGCACCCATTATGTTGGATGTGCCGATTTCATCG
>NZ_JASCOY010000134.1:0-9880 GCF_029960075.1 Pseudomonas sp. PS02290 | reverse complement strand
GGCTGAACGCAGGTCTCGTGGAGTGGGCCGAGCCGCATGGATGCGGCGAGAGCTGCCCCCCGCCATGGATGGCGGATGGCAGCGGGCCCACGGAGCGAGACCGGAGTGAAGGAACCCTGAGGAACGAAGGGCCAAACCGAGAGCAAGCACCCTTGGTTACTTGGGGTGCTTTTCCAAGTAACTCGCCGAAGGCGAAACAGTCTGCCCCCAGGCAGACGCTCTTGATCTTCTCTCAGCCGCACCGCGAACCCTATCGATGAGCAATATCTTCGAGCGCCAGATTCCGGGTCTTCGGCCCAAACCCGCCAATCGTGATGATCACAATCAACATACTCATCACAATGAACGTCAACACCCCCGGCGTGCCGAAGTGATCCAGGAACAACCCGATCAACAAACTGCTGAACACCGTCGACAGACGACTGAACGAATAACAGAACCCCACCGCCCGGGCGCGGATGTTGGTCGGGAACAACTCACTCTGGTACGAGTGATAACTGAAACTCAGCCACGCATTGCAGAACGTGATCATCACCCCGCAAAAAATCAGCCCCGCCGCCGTCGTCTGCTGCGCGAACAGCGTGCCGAAGATCATCGAGCCCAACGCCGAGCCGACAATCTGCCACTTATTCTCGAACCGGTTGGCGAATTTCACGAACAACAGCGGCCCCAGCGGATAGGCGAGGGTGATCACGAAGGCATACGCCAGACTGTGGGTCACGCTCACGCCCTGACCCGAAAGCAACGCAGGCAGCCAGTTGCCGAAACCGAAAAAGCCGATCGCCTGGAACGCATGAAACACAATCAACATCAGCGCGCGACGGCGATACGGCGGTTGCCAGATGTCGGCGAAACGGCCTTTGCCTTCGACCGCCACGTTATGGGTTTCCGGTTCGTCCAGGGCCTGACCGTGGTCCTTGATGCAGCGGGCTTCGAGGTCGTCCATGATCTTTTCCGCCTCGCTGAAGCGGCCGTGTTGCGCCAGCCAGCGCGGTGATTCCGGCAGGCGCGAGCGCAGCCACCAGATGAACAGCGCGAACACGGCGCTGGCCAACACCACCCAGCGCCAGCCGGCGACGCCGAACGGGTCCTGCGGGACCAGCCACCAGGACATCAATGCCACTGAAGGCACCGACAGGAACTGCACGAAAAACGCGAAGGCGAACGCCGCGCTGCGCATCCGCTTGGGCACCAGTTCCGAGAGGTACGCGTCGATGGTCACCAGTTCGATGCCCAGGCCGATGCCCACCAGAAAGCGCATGCAGATGATGCCCAGTGCGGAGGTCTGTATGCCCATCAGCACCGTGGCGACGGTGTACCAGATCAACGCGAAGGTGAAGATCGCGCGGCGGCCGTAGCGGTCGGCGATCGGGCTCAGCAGGCTGGCACCGAGGAACAGCCCCAGAAAGGTCGCCGACGCAAACGCTGCCTGATCGGAAAAGCCGAACACGCCCTGCGCCCCGGTGGCGAACAGTCCGTCGCGGATCAGGCCGGGGCTGATGTAGGCGGTCTGGAACAGATCGTAAAGTTCGAAGAAGCCGCCAATGGACAGCAGCGCCACCAGTTTCCAGATCGTGGCGACGGCGGGCAGGCGGTCGATGCGGGCGGAAATCCGCGCCGCGCGTATCGGGTCGAGTCCGTCTTGGGTCGGGCGGGCGTTATCGGGGCTGTCAGAAGCGGCATGCATTATTGTTTTTTCCGGATCGGTGAGACGCAGCATGTTAGTGCCCCAGAGATTCAAGACAAAACATTTCTGCGCGTTTAAGCTCCGGGGCTGACCGCCACCACGTTTCGGATTCCCGTGAAGTACAAACTCCCGACCACCGCCACCGCGCCATTTTGCCCGTCGGCAACCACCGACAGCGTCGCCATTCCCGCCAATGCGTCTTTCCTGCGCAAGCTGATGCTGTTCGTCGGCCCCGGCCTGTTGATCTCCATCGGCTACATGGACCCCGGCAACTGGGCCACCGCCATTGAAGCCGGTTCGCGCTTCGGTTATTCGCTGTTGTTTGTGGTGGTGCTGGCAAGTCTGTCGGGCATGGTGCTGCAAAATCTGTGTTCACGCCTGGGCATCGCCACCGGCCGCGATCTGGCGCAGCTGTCTTCGGAGCACTACAGCCGCCGGGTCGGCATGGGCCAGTGGATTCTCGCCGAACTGTCGATCCTGGCGACCGATCTGGCGGAAGTGCTGGGTGCCGCGCTGGCGTTTCACTTGCTGCTGGGGGTGTCGATTACCACGGGGGTGGCGCTGACGGCGTTCGACACGGTCATCGTGCTGGCTTTGCAGGGCGCCAATTTCCGCCGTCTGGAAGCCATTGTGCTGGGGCTGATCGCGACCATCGCGACGTGCTTTTTCATCGAGCTGGTGCTGATCAAACCGTTCTGGCCGGACGTCGTGGCGGGGCTCAAGCCGTCGTGGGAGATGCTGAGCAATCAAGAGCCGCTGTACATCGCCATCGGTATTCTCGGTGCGACGGTGATGCCCCATAACCTGTACCTGCATTCATCGGTGGTGCAGACCCGGGTCAACGGCACGTCGGTCGAAAGCAAGGCTAGCGCCATTCGCTACGCCCGGGTCGACACCATCGCCTCCCTGAGCCTGGCGCTGGTGATCAACGCCGCCATTCTGATCCTGGCCGCCGCCGCGTTCCACGGCACCGGCCACACCGACATCGTGGAAATCCAGGACGCCTACCATTTGCTCGATCCGCTGGTGGGCGGCGTCGTCGCCAGCGTGCTGTTCGGCGTCGCGCTGCTGGCGGCAGGGCAGAGCTCAACCTTCACCGGGACCATCGCCGGGCAAGTGGTGCTGGAAGGGTTTCTCAAGGCGAAGATCCCGTGCTGGCAACGCCGTCTGGCGACCCGCGGCCTGGCGTTGATTCCGGCGTTCATCGGGGTGATCTGGTTTGGCGATGGCGCAGTCGGCAAGATGCTCGTGCTCAGTCAGGTTGTCCTGAGTTTGCAGCTGCCGTTCGCGCTGTGGCCGCTGATCCGCTTCACCAGCGACCCGCAATTGATGGGCCCGTTCGCCAACAGCCGCCTGACCAAAACCCTGGCCTGGGGGCTGTTCGGACTGATCTCGGGCGCGAACCTGACCCTGATGTTCTTCTGGATGACCTGACCGCTGGAGGTCTGGGCATCGGCTCAGGCCTCAGCTCAACAAGATTCCCCGCGCCATACCCGTGGCGGCGATGACGATGATGACCATCAGCAGCGCCTCCATGTGGCTGATTCGCGCGAACCGCCGGGACAGGGACGTATCAATGGGCTGGTTCTTCTTGAACGCGATGCGCCATTTGATCAGCGCGAACATCGGCACCACTTCCAGCGCCAGCATGGCCACGAACGCCGCCATTTTCAGGTGAAACAGTGGCTGATGCAGGTAATAGTACGAGCCTTTTTCCAGCCCGCCGAACGCCCGAAACGCCCCGGTGATCAGCAGAACCCCTGCTGAAACGCCCCAGATATTGTCGACCACGAAGACATCCCTGAACGATCGCGGATCATCCGTGCGCAACCGCCGCAACGCCCGTCCCCTCGCCAGCACCGCCGCTATGGCAAAACCGAACGCCAGCAGGTGCAACGCAGCCAGTACCCATTTGATGAGCATGTTTCAACTCCCCCGAGCGATGTGCAAAGCAAGCGTCAACGGTTCAAGCTTAGCGGGTCGTTGGCGTTACGCCTTGATCGATGAAGTGGGGAAGGAAAAATAATCCGTCGGGGCGTCGCTCATCATTTCTGCGGGTGCTTGCCCTCGCGGTGCGGATGAACAAAATCAAAGTAGAACGCCGACACGCCAAACAGCGCTATCACCGAAAGAATTATCAAACCGATTACCGAGTTATCCATCACGCTCATCCAGTAAGTCGCCCAAAGGCCGAGCGACTATTCATTCCTTTTGCCGGTGCAACTGCAATCAATACGACGGGATCTTTACGCGAACAGTGCTTCACCTGACGCCATTTATATAAGCGCCTGTGCCTGCGGATCTTCTTGCGGATAAAGAACCACCGCCGCGCGAAGTTTGTCGGCGCCAAAGCAACTCATGCCGGCGAACTCTTTGTGGCTGACCGGCATGTATTGGCAGTCCATGGCCTGACGCTGTTGGCTGTGATCGATATCGGGGTCGTGCAAATACACGAAGTCATCATCGCACCCCGTAACCAGCACCCAGTGCGGTGCCTTGGAACGGGTCAACCGATAGCTGCTGATCAGCACCAGCGCCAGGCTGTTGTCCTTTTGCAGTTGCCAGAGATTGAGCGGCGCACTGCCCAGTTGACGGACCGGGCTTTCAGCCAGCTCGCGGCTGAATTCCTCATGCACCAGGCGCATGACTTCGCGCTTTTCTTCGCTGCGCACTCCAGCCAGAAACAACGGCCCGCGCACCGACACCTGCAGGCCGACCTCGAACCCTCTGCGCAACGCCGCCAACGCCAGACCTTGCGGGCTGCAACCGCCATGGCCGGAGGTCATGAACACCGTGGTTGCCTCGCGCCAGATCTGCAGTTCCTCGTGACGCTGCATGGCGCGCGGCGGTTGCAGGGCTTTCATGGCCATCAGCAGGCACGCCGGGCCGCAGCTGAAGTCCAGGGTTTGCGGGTAGTAGGGCACGTGACGGGCAACGCCGGTGGCGTGTTCCCGGATGCGTTTTTCGTAGCGCAGCGCCGGGGCGTGGTCTTCGTAGTAATCGTCGATGCGGTCGAACAGGCGATAGCCGTTGCGCTCGTACAAGCGAATCGCCGGGGCGTTGTCCGGGCGGACTTCGAGCCGCAGATAGGCACACTCACGCTCAAGGGCATGTTGTTCGGCCTGGGCCAGCAGTTGCTGCCCGAGACCCTGGCCCCGGGCAGTGTCGCTGATCGCCAGGGAGTAGAGCCGGCCCAGGGACGTGCCGCGATGGAACAGCACCAGCGCGTAACCGGCCAGGCGTTGATCGGCCTGATCGCGCAGCGCGACGATCAATCGCGCATTGGCCCGCGTGACCATCCAGTGAAAGCTGCGCGCATTCAGGCGATCGGATTCGAAGCACTGGTTTTCCAGCACCAACAGTTCATCCACATCGGCAGGCTGGGCGAGGCGATATATAAAGTTCATGTCCGACACCGTAAAGAGTGAGTAACGAAACGGGACATTTCTACAAAGCCATGTTTTATAGAAAGGACTGTTTCCCGAAGGATCAACTCATGAATGCGGTGCCGGTGAAGACCGACGAAGTATCAGCACAACCTCAGCGTTCGGCAACTTTTAATGTCAATCCGCTGAAACCTGTTTCAACCCGAAGCCAACTGTTGATTGTCGTGGAGCGGCTCGAAGACTGGTCGTCTTACTTGCCCAGCGAACACCTGATCAGCGCCCAGGACTACCTGGAAAACCCGCCCCAGAACACTGCCGGTCAGCGGGTGCAAGTGATCAACCTGTGCCGCAGTTACCGCTATCTGGGCCACGGTTATTACTGCTCGCTGTTGGCCGAAGCCCGGGGTCACCACGTGATTCCGTCGGTCAAAACCATCAGCGAACTGACCCGCAAATCCCTTTACGGCCTTGCCCTGGATGACCTCGACAAGCGCCTCGAACACGCGCTGCGTGACCATCCGTATGACGAAACCGAAGGCTTCACCCTGAGCCTGTATTTCGGTCAGACTGATCTCGCGCCGTTGCAGGACCTTGCCCGTCAGCTGTTCGAGGCGTTTCCGGCGCCGATCCTGCTGGTGGAATTTCGCAAGCGCGACAACTGGCACATCGTCGGTATCAAAACCGGCGCCTTGACCCGCCTGCGTGATCACCAGCAGGACCAGTTCGCACTGTCTCTCGACAGTTTCAGCCGCAAGATCTGGCGCCAGCCCCGTTCCCCTCGCACCTATCGCTACGACCTGGCGATCCTGCATGACCCGCAGGAGGCGTTGCCGCCGTCCAACCGCAAGGCGCTGGATAATTTCATCCGCGTCGGCCAGCAACTGGGCGTGGACGTCGAGCTGATCGAGAAGAAGGATTACTCGCGGCTGGCCGAATACGACGCGCTGCTGATCCGCGAAACCACCAGCGTCGACAATCACACCTACCGCTTCGCCAAGAAGGCCGAGAGCGAAGGGCTGGTGGTGATGGATGACCCGGCGTCGATCCTGCGCTGCACCAACAAGGTCTACCTGACCGACCTGCTCAAAAGCCACAAGCTGGGCATGCCGGCCACGGAAATCCTCTACAAGGAGCGACCGGATGATTTGGAGCACGTCGCGGCACGACTGGGCTTCCCGCTGGTGCTGAAAATCCCCGATGGCTGTTTTTCCAAGGGCGTGATCAAAGTGCAGGACGCGCAGCAATTGCAGGAAGCGGCGCGGGAACTGTTTGAGCATTCGGTGCTGTTGCTGGCCCAGGAATACCTCTACACCGAATATGACTGGCGCATCGGTGTGCTCAATCGCAAACCGGTGTTCGCCTGCCAGTACTTCATGTCCAAGGGGCATTGGCAGATTTACAACCACAAGGCCATCGACGCGGAAATCAACGGCGAGTGCCGCACGCTCGCGGTTCACGACGCGCCAAAGGCCGTGGTGGATCTGGCGGTGAAGACTGCCAACCTGATCGGCGACGGGCTGTACGGTGTCGACTTGAAGCAGTCCGGCGATCGCGTGGTGGTCATCGAAGTCAACGACAACCCCAACCTCGACGCAGGCATCGAAGACGCCTGGCTGCAGGACGATCTGTACGCGCTGGTGCTGGAAGAGTTCATTCGCCGCCTCGACATCAAACGTCGCGGTCTGGCGGGTTAGGCCGGTGATCAAGGGCCACCGCCTGGAGGCGGGCAGGTTACGGGAATGCGCCGAAGCGGATGCCAGCGTGCTCTGGTTCAGCGACCCGGACGCCGCCGAAAAGACGCTGCTGCTGGAGCGCTTCAACCTCGACGACCACGCTCTGGCCTCGGCGCTCGACCCCGACGAGGTGTCGCGCATCGAGTTTCATCCGGACGCGCTGTTCATGATCTGGAAGCGCCCGGAAAACTACTCGGGCAAGGACACGTTTTCCTTCGACGTGTCGTCGTTCGGGGTGCTGCTCAGCCCCCATCACATGGTGCTGATCTGTGCCGACAGCAAGCAGATCAGCGACCTCGGACAGCACCGGCCGATGCACACGCTGCTGGACGTGTTGCTGGAGGTGCTGTTCCACAACATCCATCATTATCTGGGTCACCTCAAGGTGATCAAGATGATCGCCCGGGAATTGCAGCAGCAGTTCAATGCCTCGATGGACAGCCGCCATCTGGTGCAGATGTTCAACCTGAGCGAAAGCCTGGTCTATTACATCAACGCCATCGACAGCAACGGCTCGGTGCTGACGCGCCTGCGCAATCACGCCCACAAGCATCAGTTTTCCGGCGACAGCCTGGCACTGATTGAAGACATGATTACCGAGAACGAGCAGTGCCACAAACAGGCGAACATCTACTCCACGGTGTTCGCGAGTTTGATGGATGCGCGGGGTAATCTGGTCAATAACAACACCAATAACCTGCTGCGCAAGCTGACGTTGATCAACGTGGTGTTCTTGCCATTGAATCTGGTGGCGGGGATTGGCGGGATGTCGGAATACAGCATGATGACCACGCCTATTGCGTGGTGGATCAGCTACCCGGCGTTGCTGGTCGGCATGGCC
Organism: Pseudomonas sp. PS02290; assembly: GCF_029960075.1. Classification (NCBI taxonomy): domain Bacteria; kingdom Pseudomonadati; phylum Pseudomonadota; class Gammaproteobacteria; order Pseudomonadales; family Pseudomonadaceae; genus Pseudomonas; species Pseudomonas sp. PS02290. The sequence goes on along the minus strand of NZ_JASCOY010000134.1, from coordinate 2,233 downwards.
GGGCTGGGCGTGGGGATGGTGGTGATACTCAAGCGCATGGCGCGGGCGAGTCAGTGATCAGCGGGAACCCGGCGGGTTCCCACTGACAGGGGCGCGACGTCTTATTCCGACGCCTGCAAACCCTTCTGCCTCATCACCTGGTTCTTTTCTTTTTTGTACTGCAGTGCAACTTCCGGCGCCGGGCCGCTCTTGCCGGTTTCCATCCACAGACGCATGCGGCTGGCATCGGCGAAGTGGGTGTATTTGCCGAAGGCGTCGAGAATGACCACGGACACCGGACGATTGGCCATGCTGGTCAACAGCACCAGACAGTGACCCGCCTGGTTGGTGAAGCCGGTCTTGGTCAGCTTGATGTCCCAGTTGGATTTACGCACCAGATGGTCGGTGTTGCTGAAGCCGAGGATGTAATTCGGCTTGCGGAAGGTCACGGTTTTCTCCGGCGTGGTGCTCAGCTCGCGCAGCATCGGGTAGTTGCGTGCGGCCAGGGCCAGCTTGGTCAGGTCCCGCGCGGTGGATACGTTGTACACCGACAGCCCGGTGGGCTCCATGTACACGGTGTGGTTCATGCCCAGTGACTTGGCCTTGGCGTTCATCGCCCGGATAAACGCTGGATAACCGCCCGGGTAGCTGTGGGCCAGACTCGCCGCTGCGCGGTTTTCCGACGACATCAGGGTGATCAGCATCATGTCGTGGCGGTTCAGCTCACTGCCCAGCTTGACCCGGGAGAACACGCCTTTCATTTCGGCGGTCTGGGAGATGTCGACCTTGATCATCTCGTCCATGGGCAGCTTGGCGTCGAGGGTGACCATCGCGGTCATCAGCTTGGTCACCGAGGCGATCGGCACGACAATGTCGGGGTTACTCGCATACAACACCTGACCCGTTTGCAGGTCGGTGATCATGGCGCTGCCGGAGGCCAGATGAAGATTGGCCGGGTCGCGATTGAACGCCGCCGGCTCTTTCGCCAGTGCGGTGGTGGAAAATGCGGCAGTGGAAAGTGCGCAGCCTGTAAGTGCAAATAATAGGCCGATGACGGTTGGGCGAATTTTCAAGAGCAAAGCTCACTAAAGGATGGAAATAGCGTGGAACGTCGGACTTTCTTCAAGCGCGACAACAAGTTCGGCGCATTTTAGGAGCAAGTTTCTGAAGTTGTCGATGGGGCGGTGCGGGGTTTCGCTAATAAAGCACCGTTGTATAGGTCAGGTTCAGGTGGCGGATCCAAAAAGCCTGTATTTAAACGGGTTGAATTGCCGATTATGGCCTGGCTGTTAAACGGCGCTGCGCCTCAACATCGGATCGTCACGCAAAAAAAAGCCCGCGTCATTAAAGAGGCGGGCTAAAGGAGTGTGCGGAGCAACGCACGATTCACAGGGAAGAGCGAATAAGGGGTTAGCTGTTGAGTGAGCGGCATTCAAGTTGCTGCGACAGGGCCTGCGCCGCTGGCAGTGAAGGCAAAGGACCACTGACGGGTTCGCCGTTGTGCATCAGGTACCAGCACGCCAACAGACCGCGCTCACGAAGCTGAGGGGGAACTGCGCTGCCGACAACCGACATGATTTGAACCTTGGTCATAAGTGCCTCCAACAATCTATGGCGCTACTTTAAGGCCCGACCGGTTGATGCAGAAATCACCGCTCTCGATAGTCGTCATTGATGAGCGGGTAGGGACAGTGATGGGGACACGTGCGCAAAGCGGTGCTGCGGTCCGGCATCAATACCCCTGAAACAAAAACCCCGCCGGGAAGGCGGGGTCTGTGTTGGGTGAGGGATGGCGACCATGAATCGACAGCCCTGTGCTCAGGAGCAAACCGCTGTTACCAGCGACCGCCACCGTGGTAATAGCCCGGTGGTGGGCCGTAATAACGTGGCGGGCCGTAGTAACGCGGTGCGTAGACCACCGGGCGCTCAACGACATAAGCCGGCTGGTAGTAAACCGGCGGTGGAGGCGGTGGCGCGTAATAAACCGGCGCCGGGGCCGCGTACACGGGAGCGGGTGCTGCGTAAACCGGCCCGGACGCCACTGCCGCGCCGACAACACCGCCGACGACCGCACCGATTACGGCGGCTCCACCCCAGCCCGGGCCGCCGCCATGGGCTTCAGCCTGGCCTGCGAGGGCGAGGGCGCCTAACAACAAGGCAACTTTGGGGATCTGACGAATCATGACTGTTCCTCGGTGTTCAGTCCCGTTGTCGCGAGCCTGCGTTACGCTCAGGCACTGCCACGGGATAACTT
>NZ_JASCOY010000133.1:0-10476 GCF_029960075.1 Pseudomonas sp. PS02290 | reverse complement strand
CAGCCTTCGGCCGCGTCGCCGGCAGAGCCGCCCGCCGCCGAGCGGGTGGCCACCGTCACCCTGCGCCTCGCGGTGGTGAATAACAGCAAGTTCGTGCGCGGCCGGAAGCGGGCCACGGAGAACATTGGGGTCGTTTGCGGGAGAGGGCGAAATCCTACGCTAAGGCTTTGGCCAACGATATTCTCCGGTAAGATTGATGTGTTCCCAGGGGATAGGAGAAGTCGCTTGATATCTAGTATGACGTCTGTCGCACCTGCTTGATCGCGGCCGCGATAGCTAGATCGCGTTGCTCCTCTTCTCCATCCGCGTTCCAAGCTGCGGAAAGGCACCCATAAGCGTACGCCTGGTCGAGCAGGCGACGCGGATCGACGTCCAGCGCACGAGAGAATGCGTCCGCCATCTGTGCAATGCGTCTAGGATCGAGACAAAGGTCGTCTCTGTCAGCCGGATCGTAGAACATATTGGCGGCGCCAAAGCCCACTTCACCGACCAGACCGACGGGATCTATCACCAGCCAGCCGCGACTGGAGAACATGATGTTTTCATGATGCAGATCGCCATGTAGCCCACGCAGTTCCGAGGCATTGCTCATCATTTGATCGGCTATAATCGCCGCGTGGACGTAGTCAGTTTGACAACCTGCGTTTTGATCATCGCGCGCCCGCTGAAACAAAGCTGCAAAGCGATCCCGGATCGGGAGAAGGGCAGAAGGCAGGGGTTCCTCAGATGCGGCATACAGCTTCGCCATTAGTTCCGCTGCAATTTCGGTCGCCTGGTAGTCGCCGTGCTCGGCAACGATGTGAGAGAGCATTCGCTCCCCGGCATATTCGAGCAACATCAGATTGTTCTCACGACCGAGCAACCGGACTGCTCCCCTCCCATTGCGCCATACCAGATAGTCGGCCCCGCGCAGTTCATCAGCAATGTCTTCTATAGGTTTCAATCCCTTGACGATTGCAGGAGTCCCGTCTGGCAATGAAACTTTCCAAACGAGGCTGGAAAAGGTGTCCGCAATGAGAACAGGTTGCGAAACGTGCCAATGAGCAGGAAAAACAGGCGGCATGAACATCAACCCCAAGTCAGAGGGTCCAATCGCAGATAGAAGGCAAGGCGTTCGCGGTCGGGGGCTTCGATCCCCAATACATTGAATAGGACAGCGAAGGCGCGCTCTGCTTCATCTGGCGCTGCCCAGTTCTCTTCGGCGTTAGCAATCATGAGTGCCAAATCGGCATAGCGATCTGCTGTTCCGAGCCGCCCAAGGTCGATCAGACCCGTGCATTGAAGAGTTTTAGGGTCCACCATGAAGTTCGGCATGCAGGGATCACCATGGCAAACAACCATATCGGTGCGCTCTTGGTCGAGCCGCACCGGTAGCTCTCGTTCGACACGAGCCAAAAGATCGAGCTGCGGCGTACTCTTGTCCTCGTCCGGTAAGAAGTCGGGATTGACGGCATTGCGGGACACCACATCAACGGCGCGTCCGAACATTCGCGACAGCCTGCGCTCAAACGGACATTGATCAACCGATAGGCTGTGAACAGCGCCAAGTTGCTGCCCCATTGACGGCCACGCTTTGAGCAAATCCGCTCCAGACAGATCAGCCGCCGGTACTCCCGGAATTGCCGTTATCACCAAGCATGCACCCTCCTGTTCCTCCTGCCAGTTGATCACCTCGGGGCAAGCCACACCTCGACCTTTGAGCCAAATGAGGCGGTCACGCTCTCCAGCGAGCTCACCGCGGCGGGAAGCAGGTGCGATTTTCGCGAAGGCATGCCCGTCACCACGTCGAAAAACAAAATCACCAGATTCTCCGCCTCTGACAGGCAACCAGTCAGAATGCGATTCACCAAAAAAAATATTAGTTCGATTCAATGGAGGTTCCTTCAGTTTTCTGATGAAGCGCGGAGGTGGCTCAACCTGCGAAAAGAAACGAGTTGCTACGTAAGTCCGAGAACATGCTTTCCATGGTCTCTGAGCTCGCCTTTGGGACCGACATATCGGTAGAGAGTGACGCGCTCGATGCCGAGTTCCTTGCAGAGATCGGAAACTGAAGTATCGCGCTGGGCCATGGCGGCTTGCGCGAGACGCACCTGAGCTTTGGTGAGCGCGAATTTTCGTCCGCCCTTGCGACCGCGCGCTCTCGCGGAGGCGAGACCCGCCATGGTGCGCTCTCGGATCAGATCCCGCTCGAACTCGGCCAAGGTGGCGAAGATTCCGAACACCATGCGACCGGACGCAGTCGTGGTGTCGATCTGAGCGCCCTTTCCAGTCAGAACCCGCAGGCCGATCTTGCGGTCTGACAGCTCCTTCACCGTGTTGACCAGATGGGCAAGCGATCGTCCGAGGCGATCGAGCTTCCAGACCACCAGCACATCGCCGTCACGCAATGACTTGAGGCAGGCAGTCAAGCCAGGGCGATCATCACGACCGCCGGAAGCAAGATCATCATAGATATTGTCCCGTTCGACACCTGCGGCGCGCAAGGCGTCGTGCTGCAGGTCGAGAGACTGCGAGCCATCGGCTTTGGAGACGCGGGCATATCCGATCAGCATGTATCACAAACGTTGGTTTGAGGCGGCGCTTCGGCCACGATTGCATTGACCTCTGGAAATGTATCTCAACCAGCTTCATAAACAAAGCGTCTTGAACGCTATCAGATTTTGAAAAAGGAACATGTATGCCGCGTCGCGTCACTCTAACCGATCGGCAGAAAGACGCGCTGTTGCGCTTGCCGACTTCACAGACGGATTTGCTCAAGCACTATACGCTGAGTGATGAAGACCTTGGGCATATCAGGCTGCGTCGGCGCGCTCACAACAGGTTCGGCTTCGCCCTGCAATTGTGTGTCCTGCGCTATCCCGGCCGGGTGCTGGCTCCAGGCGAACTGATCCCTGCAGAGGTCATCGAATTTATCGGAGCGCAGCTTGGCCTGGGTGCCGACGATCTCGTAGACTATGCTGCCCGCGAGGAAACACGGCACGAGCATCTTGCCGAGTTACGGGGGCTCTACGGCTTCCGCACCTTCTCCGGACGTGGTGCGAGCGAGCTGAAGGAATGGTTGTTCCGAGAAGCCGAGATGGCGGTGTCGAACGAGGATATCGCCCGTCGCTTCGTAGCCGAGTGCCGACGCACCCGCACTGTCCTTCCCGCGACATCCACGATCGAGCGGCTTTGTGCCGCGGCTCTCGTCGATGCCGAGCGACGCATCGAGACGAGGATCGCCAGTCGGCTGCCTATGTCGATCCGAGAACAGTTGCTGGCATTGCTCGAGGAGACGGCTGATGATCGGGTGACCCGTTTTGTGTGGCTGCGCCAGTTCGAGCCTGGCTCGAACTCTTCGTCGGCCAACCGGCTGCTCGACCGGCTCGAATATCTGCAACGCATCGATCTCCCCGAGGATCTGCTTGCCGGCGTTCCTGCCCATCGGGTGACTCGTCTGCGCAGGCAGGGTGAACGGTATTATGCCGACGGCATGCGCGATCTCCCGGAGGACAGGCGGCTTGCGATCTTGGCTGTTTGCGTCTCGGAATGGCAGGCGATGTTGGCCGACGCAGTGGTCGAAACCCACGACCGGATCGTCGGCCGTCTCTACCGTGCTTCGGAGCGTATTTGCCATGCAAAGGTCGCAGACGAAGCGGGGGTGGTGCGTGACACCCTGAAATCCTTCGCCGAGATCGGGGGCGCCCTGGTCGATGCACAGGATGATGGCCAGCCGCTGGGCGATGTCATCGCGAGTGGGTCAGGGTGGGACGGCTTAAAAACCCTTGTTGCAATGGCAACCAGGCTGACCGCCACCATGGCCGACGATCCGCTCAATCATGTGCTCGACGGTTATCACCGCTTCCGCCGATACGCTCCACGCATGTTGCGCCTGCTCGATCTGCGAGCTGCGCCCGTTGCACTGCCGCTTCTGGAAGCGGTGACGGCCCTTCGTACCGGTTTGAACGATGCCGCGATGACCAGCTTCTTGCGGCCCAGCTCGAAATGGCATCGCCACCTTCGGGCCCAGAGGGCTGGCGACGCTCGCCTATGGGAGATCGCGGTGCTGTTCCATCTGCGCGATGCGTTCCGCTCCGGAGATGTCTGGCTTACTAGGTCCCGGCGCTATGGCGATCTGAAACACGCACTCGTTCCGGCACAATCCATCGCGGAAGGCGGTCGTCTCGCTGTGCCATTGCGGCCGGAGGAATGGCTGGCAGACCGGCAAGCTCGCCTCGACATGCGGTTGCGCGAGCTTGGCCGTGCCGCTCGCGCAGGCACGATCCCGGGCGGGTCGATTGAAAACGGCGTTCTGCATATCGAGAAACTCGAAGCCGCCGCGCCGACAGGCGCCGAAGATCTGGTGCTCGATCTCTACAAGCAGATCCCGCCCACGCGCATCACCGATCTCCTGCTGGAGGTGGATGCGGCGACCGGCTTCACCGAAGCGTTCACCCATCTGCGCACAGGAGCACCCTGCGCTGACCGGATCGGGCTAATGAACGTTATCTTGGCGGAAGGGATCAACCTCGGCTTGCGCAAAATGGCGGATGCGACAAACACCCACACCTTCTGGGAATTGATCCGCATTGGACGGTGGCATGTCGAGGGCGAAGCCTATGACCGGGCGCTGGCCATGGTGGTCGAGGCACAGGCAGCGTTACCCATGGCCCGGTTCTGGGGCATGGGCACGTCGGCTTCGAGCGACGGACAGTTCTTCGTCGCTACAGAGCAAGGTGAGGCCATGAACCTGGTCAACGCGAAATATGGCAATACCCCGGGCCTGAAAGCCTATAGCCACGTCTCCGACCAATATGCGCCGTTCGCAACCCAGGTGATTCCTGCAACGGCAAGCGAAGCGCCTTACATCCTCGATGGCCTGCTGATGAACGATGCTGGACGCCATATCCGCGAGCAGTTCACCGACACGGGCGGCTTCACCGATCACGTCTTTGCCGCATGTGCCATTCTCGGCTACCGGTTCGCTCCGCGCATCCGCGACCTGCCATCCAAACGGCTCTACGCGTTCAATCCGTCGGCCGCCCCGGCGCACCTGCGAGCGTTGATCGGCGGAAAGGTCAACCAAGCCATGATCGAGCGCAATTGGCCCGACATCCTGCGCATCGCCGCCACCATTGCTGCCGGGACCGTCGCGCCAAGCCAGATTCTGCGGAAACTCGCCTCCTATCCGCGGCAGAACGAGCTCGCGACAGCCCTGCGGGAAGTCGGTCGCGTCGAGCGCACCCTGTTCATGATCGACTGGATTCTGGATGCCGAACTCCAACGGCGTGCCCAGATCGGGCTCAACAAAGGCGAAGCTCATCATGCGCTGAAGCGGGCAATCAGCTTCCACCGCCGCGGTGAAATCCGCGACCGTTCCGCCGAAGGCCAGCATTACCGCATCGCCGGCATGAATCTGCTCGCCGCCATCATCATCTTCTGGAACACCATGAAGCTCGGCGAGGTCGTTGCAAACCAGAAACGCGATGGAAAGCTGCTATCGCCCGATCTCTTGGCCCATGTTTCGCCGCTCGGATGGGAACACATCAATCTCACCGGAGAATATCGCTGGCCAAAGCCTTAGCGTAGGATTCCGCCCCCTCCCGCAAACGACCCCATTACACCTTCCAGACTGACGGCAAGTTCATCGACCTGGATGCGCTCGTGGCGGGACTGGAGCTGGGCTGACGGAAATTTCTGGGATTCCGGCGTACAACCCCAGTAACGGCCGCGCGCAGTGTCAACAGCAGGCGAGAGCAATCTCGCCTCTCGATGGATTCGAACCAGGATTAGCCATGCCACTCGTTCACACCGAACTGCCCGCCGGCAGCCTGGCAGAAACGTCCCTCTCTCGTGGCCATGCGACGCAACGGCCACGGGGCACCGGGACCGCCCGATCGGAGGTGATTCCGGTCCGACGGGATCCTGGGCTCAGCCCAACCCCGGCACGTAAAAGGCGCTTGACCGCAACATCGCCCGTGGAAGGCCTAGAGCGTTTGGCGCTTGAGAGCTTGGCCGGGAGGCACACCCAACGCGACGTGGTGTCGATCACTTCAGAGATCGTCGCTCAGCTTCCTTCGCAAACCGGCTGGCGCTGGGCGGCGGCCGTCCGGTATCTTCATTCCGGACGATTCGCCCAGCTGCTCAGCTTCGTCGACCGAGATCAGCCCGTCGAGGGCTTCACCTACGCCATGTCCATCGGGCCGTGCGCGTACACGCCAACAGTTATCGGGGTCTCCTCGTTTTCAGTGCAATAAGTGACGGTACGAAAAGCTAGCACTGGCGCGGAGGTGGTGTTGGTAGATCGTTGATTTCATTGACTTTCCTGTTCACTTTCAAATCTGCGATTCGTGGCGTCAAACCGTGGTCGGTTTCATCCATTGGTGCCAGTTATCGATGCATTTGGCCGCGAAGGCAGGATTTGGTCAGCATAGCGGTCAACCGGGAAGCGAAACACACCCCGCAAGTTGATGCTCTCCAGCCTGGTGGGCGCAATCTTCTCGATCAGTTCCGGTGGAATGACCTGGCGGCGGTTCGACCAGCGATCCAGGACCGCCTGCATCTGTGAGGTATTCCACGCCATCACGATGTTGGCCATCAGGCTCAACGCATCGGCCACAGCCTGCATTTCATCGACACGTTTGGCCTGCGCCGGGCTGATCCGGCCGGTATAAATGGCGCGCTTGAGGGCGTTAACAGCCTCGCCCCGATTGAGCACCCGGCGCAACTCGTTCCTGAAAGCGTCCTTGACAAAGTAGTCAGCCAAAAACGCCGTACGCAGCAACCGCCCCAATTGCACGCCAGCCTCATAGATTGGATCGCCCTGGGCGGCAGAACCGAACCGCGCAAGAGCTGCCACCGCACTGGCATGTCCGCTCATGACCGAGGCTGCCAGGTGCACCAGACTATCCCAATGCTTTTCGATCAAAGCGACGTCGACATTGGCTTCGCACACCGCAGCGATTTCTGCGGGCACTTTGGTGCCGCGTGGCACAAAGAGGTGGCGCTGTTTGAGTTCCTTCAACCGCGGGCAAAGATCAAAACCAAGCAAACGGGCATGTGACATGGCAAAGTCGGTGTAGCCATGGGTATCCACAGCAAGCTGGCTGGTCTCCAGCTTTTCTTGGCGGATGACACCTTCAATGGCCACGCCCGCCTGGCGCTCATTGAGCACAAAGGGCTGCGCATGGAAGATGCCCCACCGGTCTTTTACATGGGAGTAGATTCCAATGGAAGGTGTGTTGCGCCGAGGATCAAGCCGGGCTTGCCACACCCGTTTGGTGGTCTCCATGGTCATCATGTCAGAAGATGCCAAATCGGACCGCCCCCAGGTGGCGGCAATCGGGTGTCGCTGCATGAATTCCAGCACAGCCTGGCAGGCCTGGCTCAGACGCCGTTCGTCCCGCGCCCAGCGCATGGCCTGGCGAATGCTGGTGGCAGACAATTGCGGAATCATGCGCGCGCATTCGACCGCAGTCAGACTGGTGCCGTGGGCCATGATGCCGGCATAGACCATCAGCAGCTCGTCGGTAGAGCGCGGCTCACGTCCGAGCATGATCCAGCTAAAGCGCACCTGGGCGTCAACGGCCAGAATCACTTCCGGCAATTGAACCTCACCGATGCGGTGATCCAAAGCCGCGCGCAGCTTGGTCACTTCTGGGTCTTCGTCCTCTGCGGGCAATGGCGACAAATGGAGTTCATCATCCACGCGCAGTACGCCACTGCGGGCTGCAGCGGCCACCGCATCGACACCGGCAGTTACTCTGGCCAGCAAAGGCTTCAAGAAAGTGGCAGCCTTGCTGGGTAACGATAGACGGGCATAGTGTTTCTTGGACTCTGCCTGCCAACGCTCGTCCGTGAAGAACAAGCGCGCACGACCCCGAAAGCTCAGGCTGTGCTCAATCCAGACCGAGCCATTGCGCACCGCGCGGCGCAGGGCAAACAGGGTGGCCACCTCCAACGCCTGAAACGCCCGTTCCCGGTCTGGGCTGGAGATCGAAACCTGCCAGATCATTCCCAGACTTGGTGCCACCACTTCAACTGGCAGCTTTCTGGATCCTTTGAGATATAAAGCTTGCAGCTTGGCAAGGTACTCGATGGCAGGATGCTCGCCGGTGGCCTGCCAGGGCAGCTTTGCAATGGCGACGAGCAACGACCGCACGGGGCGAATTCCATCAATCAATCCCTCGCGGACCAGGGAGGCCCTGCTCGGTGGTTTGCGTTTCTGGGTTTCGGTGATCAAGGCTTCAAGACGGGCACGCAACTCAGCATCTGGCACCGCACCTTGCGCGCTCAAGGCAACAAGTTCGCCGAGCAGCGTTTTGTACATTGCGGCCCAATTGACGGTAGCGGGGACATCGGCGGCAGCCTGACGCCACAGATCGGCGATCCGGCGCTGCACCATAAGGATCAACTGGTCTGTGGTGGTGAACAGGCAATACCGAAGAAAGCATGCGACCTCCACGGTGCGCGCTGGCTCTTTGATCTTGGCTCCGGCTGAGGGCGGCCTGGAGACAAGTCGGCGCGCGTAGCGGCGCAAGATGAGATCGGGGATGTCTGCCAGGTGCTTATGAACGTCCAGCGTGTAAAGCAGGTCGATGCGCTCCAGTACCTCGCTGATTTGGCGGGTTGAGTGTTTCGCCGGTGCAGCCCATAGCCAACTCTGCTGGGTTTGTCCATCTGGGCGCAGCTCTGAAACTGAGGCTCGCCAGCGATCAAGTGTTGCTGGATCAACGCTGGCGGCGATGGCGGTGCCTGTTTCAACTTCAAGCTGGGCAAGTGCCGCCGCAATCAGTGTCCGAATTGCCCGCTCGTGCACGATCACCAGCTTGTTCTTGTACAGCCATTGACGCGCCCGCACGAGTAGCTGATCGCGGTCGGCGCAGCGCGCCACTTCGTCGCGCAGTTCACGTACCAGTGAGCGGCGCTGGTGCTCGCTCATCCACTGGAATCCAAGGACCGTGCAGGCTACTTGTTGGTGATCGAATAGCGTGCGCCCGCGTTCATACATGGCTCTCAGCGAGGCGACTTCTGGTGCTGCAATGCCAAGCTCGTTGCCAAGGTGGCGCCACAAGGCTACTGGAATTACCCGAAAGGCACCGAGCAAACGCCCACTCATGCGCAGGAAACCAATATGGAGCGCCAGACCAAGCTTGTGGGAATCACCTCGGCGTGCATTGATTGCGTCGCGCTCGGCACCATCGAAGGTGAAAAATGCCTTCATCTCGAAGTCGCTGATATCGCGGGGGAGCCCACGCATCCCCAAAAACGTTGTGTGCCAACCCTGCATCGTGAACCTCAAAAGTGGGAGGCCACCATACCCGTTTACAAAGCGAACAGGAAAGTCAATGAAATCAACGGTCTACCCAGACCACCCCCGCGCCAGTGCTAGCTTTGCGTACCGTCACTTATTGCACTGAAAACGAGGAGACCCCCAATAGGGTCGTCAGATCTGTGGACGCTCAATCGTACTGTTCGATGTGGCGCATCTCGTTGTACCCGTCGATGTCGAACGGGCAACCTATGGAGAAACGCAATGACACTATTTGTTAGCTGTGAAGCCGTCGAAGGCAAACTTATCGCAAACCCGAACGGCGGCAAGGCCGGGGAGCCCGACTACTGTGGATGCCTAGAGTTGGTGATGGGTGACTGGGAAGGGGTGCCCCGTCTGCGGGTGCCACTCCTGGCGTTCGAGGAAGGGCAGGGAGATGCCCTCAGGTACCGGCTGAATCTCAGCGGTATCGAGGGATTCATGGAACTCAAAACCGTCAAGTACAGCCCGTTAAGCGCAGACTTCGAAGGCATCATCGACAAACAGCTCGAGGTGGCGGCTTGGCGCGAATACAACTCGAAGGATGGATGGCACCTGCGGCTTCGCGCATGGGGCTACTTGTTCTCGAACGGCGAATGGACAAGGTCCACGGAAGCCCTTATCTTTTGATCTAAACAGGTCCCTCTCGTTCATCGCGGGAGGGGCAACACCAACCTAGGAGTGCATCATGTCCAAGCCCCTCAGCATCGGCGCTTTCGCCGCCGTGCAATACCTGCCGCATATCGAAACCTTCCTGGCCACCGGCGACGGTGACTTCGACGGCCCGATCTGGGCCAAGGCCACCAGTGAAATCAAGTTCGTCGACGGCCGCGCGAGCTTCACGATGGTTCATGAATTCATGAGCCGCGACGGCAGCCGCATCTCGACGGTCGACACCGCCACAGGCATCCAGGTGCCGGGCATCGACGAGGTCTCGCTCACCGTCATGCACAAGGTGGTCGATTCCACCGGCAAGTTCGAAGGCCTGCGCGGCACCTTCCCGAGCTTCGGACTGCACAACTTTGCCACCGGCAAGGGCGTGCAGCGCTTCGGCGGCGAACTGAGCTGAAGTCAGCGCTAAGCAGCAGGTGCACCCGCTGATCGTGGGTGCGCCGGACGACCTCTCAAGGCGGCGCCGCCCGCCCAGCCCGCCGGCGCCGCGTGGTGAAGGCGCCCCGACGGGGCCC
>NZ_JASCOY010000132.1:0-10640 GCF_029960075.1 Pseudomonas sp. PS02290 | reverse complement strand
GAACCAACCGGCCCCTTCCCGGCTAAAGCCGGTCCCACTAAATGCATTGCATGCATCCAGCAGGATTGGCGTCGACTGTAGGACCGGCTTTAGCCGGGAAGCCCTTGATCTGCTTTTGATCTTGATCTTCATACACAAGAGGCTCAGTCACCGCCAATCGCGAGTTTCATGTTCAGCGCCATTGAAAACGGCCTCGTCCGTCCCTATCTCTGAGGATGTCCCGCAACCGACCCAATCCGATCGCGAGCGGCGCGCATCCGGCAGGTTTAGCGCGCCTTTCTTCCCTTCGCCTCCCCGCGAGGCGCATCCGGAGTTCCCCATGTACCCAGACGTTCAGCTGTTCATCGATGGTCAATGGCGTGCCAGCTCAGACGGCCGCACCCTCGATGTCATCAACCCCGCCGACGGCGAAACCCTCGGCACCGTGGCCCACGCCGACATCGCCGATCTGGACCAGGCGCTGGCAGCGGCCGAACGCGGCTTTGAAACGTGGCGCAGCACCCCGGCCTACGACCGCTACAAAATCATGCAAAAGGCCGCCAATCTGCTGCGCGATCGCGTCGATCACATCGCCAACATCATGACCCAGGAACAGGGCAAGCCCCTGGCCGAGGCGCGCATGGAAACCCTGTCCGCCGCCGACATCATTGACTGGCTCGCCGAAGAAGGCCGCCGCGCCTACGGCCGTCTGGTGCCATCGCGCAACGTCTCGGTCGAGCAGAAAGTCATCAAGGAACCGGTCGGCCCGGTGGCGGCGTTCACGCCGTGGAACTTTCCGATCAACCAAGTGGTGCGCAAGCTGTCGTCGGCGCTGGCGGCCGGCTGCTCGATCATCGTCAAGGCCCCGGAAGAAACCCCGGCGTCGCCTGCCGAACTGGTCCGTGCGTTCGTCGATGCCGGCGTTCCGGCCGGCGTCATCGGCCTGGTATACGGCGACCCTGCGCAGATTTCCAGCTACCTGATCGCGCACCCGACCATCAAGAAAGTCACTTTCACCGGCTCGACCCCGGTGGGCAAGCAGCTGGCAGCGCTGGCGGGTCAGCACATGAAGCGCGCGACCATGGAACTCGGCGGCCACGCCCCGGCGCTGGTGTTCGACGACGCCGATATCGACCTGGCCGCGCGCACGCTGGCCGGCGCCAAGTTCCGCAACGCCGGGCAGGTCTGCGTGTCACCCACGCGGATTCTGGTCCAGCGCGGGGTGTTCGATGAATTCGTCGAGAAGTTCGTCGGCCATACCCACGAGCTGAAAGTCGGCAACGGCCTGGAGCAGGGCGTGACCATGGGTCCGGTGGCCAACGAGCGTCGTATTCCGGCGTTGAATGCGCTGATCAAGGACGCCAGCGACAAGGGCGCCAAGGTCCACGTCGGCGGCAAGGCTATAGAAGGGCCAGGCTACTTCTTCCAGCCCACGGTTATCAGCGGGCTGACCACCGAAATGCGCATCATGAACGAAGAACCGTTCGGCCCGGTGGCGCTGCTGGTGCCGTTCGACACGGTCGAGGATGCCGTCAAGGAATCCAACCGCGTGCCGTTCGGTTTGGCGTCGTATGCGTTTACCTCATCGATGAAAACCACCCACATCCTCAGCACCCGCATCGAAGCCGGCATGCTGTCGATCAACCACCAGGGCATCGGCCTGGTGGAAGTGCCCTTCGGCGGCATCAAGGATTCCGGCTACGGGTCCGAGGGCGGCACCGAAGCGATCGAGGCCTACCTGAACACCAAGCTGGTGACGGTGTTCAACGTTTAACGTCACGCAGCCGCGTTCAAAAAAGAAACCCACCGTTTGGTGGGTTTTTTTTAGGTTGTCGCGGGTGCCGCGGGTGACTGCTTTTAGTGGGACCGGCTTTAGGCGGGAAGGCGCCGGTACGAGCACCCTCATTGTTGAGTCGGGGACAGATTGATTTACGGTGAAGCGTTGTAAATAAATCAGTCCCCTTATCTATCCCTCATCTATCCGCCACATCACCCCCGCTGAACTCCCACGCCCCCCGCGAACTCTGAACCCACAGATCACTTCCGATCCACGGGGAAGACTCATGGCGATCAGCAGCGTGCAGGCAGTAGCGGCAGACCCCAAAGGCGCAGTGTTTGAAACGGACCTGCCGGCCCGGCTCGATCGTCTGCCGTGGGGCCGGTTTCATACGTTGCTGGTCTTTGCGCTGGGCATCACCTGGCTGCTCGACGGTCTGGAAGTGACCCTGGCGGGCTCGGTGTCCGGGGCGCTGAAAGACAGCCCGGTCCTGCACCTGACCAACGCCGACATCGGCCTGGCCGGCGCCGCCTATGTCTGCGGCGCGGTGCTGGGGGCGTTGTTCTTTGGCTGGCTGACCGACCGGCTGGGCCGGCGCAAACTGTTCTTCATCACCCTCGCGCTGTACATCACCGCGACCGCCGCCACGGCGTTTTCTTTCAGCGTCTGGAGTTTCCTGCTGTTCCGGTTCCTTACCGGGATGGGCATCGGCGGCGAGTACACGGCGATCAACTCGACCATCCAGGAATTCACGCCCGCACGGTTTCGCGGCTGGGTCGATCTGACCATCAACGGCACCTTCTGGATCGGCGCGGCCTTGGGCGCGGTCGGCTCCATCGTCCTCCTGGACGCCTCCTGGGTCGGCGCGGACATGGGCTGGCGCCTGTGTTTCGGCATCGGCGCGGTGCTCGGTCTGATCATTCTGCTGATGCGCCTGTGGCTGCCGGAAAGTCCGCGCTGGTTGCTGATTCACGGCCAGGGTGAAGAGGCGAGGGTGATCGTGGAAGGCATCGAAGAGCGCCTGCGCCGTCAGGGCCACGACCTCTCCGCGCCAACGGGTCCACCCTTGCGTCTGCACGCCCGGGACCACACGCCGCTGAAAGAGATTTTCCACACGCTGTTCAACACCTACCGCCGCCGCGCGCTGGTGGGCCTGACGCTGCTGACCGCCCAGGCGTTTTTCTACAACGCGATTTTCTTTACCTACGCCCTGGTGCTGACCGAGTTCTATCAGGTGCCGTCGGCGTCGATCGGCTGGTACGTGCTGCCCCTGGCGCTGGGCAACTTCTGCGGACCCTTGCTGCTGGGCCGGCTGTTCGATGTGGTGGGGCGGCGGGTGATGATCAGCCTGACCTACGCCGTGTCCGGGGTCCTGCTGACCATTAGCGGCTATCTGTTTCAGCAGGGCGTTCTGGATGTCACGCAACAAGCCATCGCCTGGATGATCATTTTCTTCTTCGCCTCGGCAGCGGCCAGTTCGGCCTATCTGACCGTCGCCGAAACCTTCCCGCTGGAGATCCGCGCGCTGGCGATTGCGGTGTTCTATGCATTCGGCACGGCGCTGGGCGGCATCGTCGGCCCGACCCTGTTCGGCCAGTTGATCGACACCCATGAGCGGGGCCCGGTGTTCTTCGGCTATCTGATCGGTGCGGCGTTGATGTTGCTGGCCGCCGTGGTGCAGGCGATCTGGGGCGTGGCCTCGGAAGGCAAATCCCTGGAAGAAGTGGCGCGGCCCTTGTCCCAGGCCCACGACTGACCCAAGCCCACGACTGAACCCTGAACCCTGAACACTGAACCAGGCACACCGTCGGCGATTGGTCAGTTTTGTTCAATCGCCGGCTCATGCGCCCTTCGTACACTCACCCCACAGTCAATGAAGGGTGACACGTGCAATGAATCTGATGATTTCCATGGCGGCGTTCGCACTGGCCGCGTCCATATCGCCGGGGCCGGTGAACGTTGTGGCGCTCAGCTCGGGCGCGCAGTTCGGTCTGGTCGCGAGCCTGCGCCATGTGCTCGGCGCGACGGTGGGCTTTGTCGTCCTGCTGATGTTCACCGGATTCGGCCTGCACGAGGTGCTGCAGCGCTACCCGATGCTGACCGAAATCATTCGCTGGGCCGGGGTAGCGTTTCTGCTCTATCTGGCGTGGAAACTGGCCATGGACGACGGCCGCCTTAATGTTGCCAAGCCGACCCGCGAGCCATCCTTTTTGCACGGCGCGGCGATGCAGTGGCTGAACCCGAAAGCCTGGCTGGCGGCGGTGGCGGGGATGGGCGCGTTTGTGGCCGATGGCGAGGCGCGACTGATCGGTCTGTTTGCGTTGATCTACTTCGTCGTGTGCTACCTGTCGGTGGCGTGCTGGGCCTACGCCGGTGCTTTTCTCGGCCCTTACTTGCGCAGCCCTCGTCGCATCCGCGTGTTCAACCGCAGCATGGCGGCGCTCCTGGCAGGCTGCGCGGTGTCGCTGTTTTACGTCTGAGCCCGTTCAGGTCCGGGCGAGCGAAAGTCTGATCACGGCTTGTACTGACCCGGCGTCACGGCCAGATGCTTTTTGAACGCCCGCTGAAAATGCGCCTGATCGGCAAAGCCACTCTGCTGCGCGATGTCGGCGATGGGCTCGCCGCTGCGCAATTGCGCCTGGCCGTGCTGGATGCGCCGGTTGACCAGCCAGGCGTGGGGTGTCATGTGGTAATGCTGCTCGAACGCGCGAATCAAGTAGGCCTCGGACAAGTTCGCCACCGCGCATAAATCCTCGAGCCGAATCGGTTGCAGGTAATGCGCATCGATGTACCGCGCCGCGCGCTCGACCTTGGGATTGGGCTGTCTTGGCGTCAGCGTCGAGCCGCCCAAACGCTGTTCGACCAGGCTGAAAAAACCGACAGCGGCCTCCTGTTTTGCCAGCGTATCGAGCTGCGAATCCACCAGCCGCCGATGCAAGTCGAGCAAGCCTTTGAACAACAGCGGGTCACGACTGTGGGTGGCCGGATACCCGCGAAACACGCCCCCGTTGTTGACCCCGCAATCCCGCTGAAGCGCGCCCAGCCATTGCACGTTCACGTACAGCATCAGGTAGGACCACGGCTGATCGTCGATGGGGTTGCAGGCGTGGACCTCGCCAGGGTTCATCACCACAACGGTGCCGGCGGCGATGGTCTGGGTGGTTTTCTCGTGCAGGTACGTGCTTTGCCCGGCGGTGATTGCGCCGATGGAAAACACTTCATGGGAATGACGGGAATAACAGACCTTGCGTCCGTCGTCGATGGAGCGCGCTTCAATGAACGGCAGCTGCGCGTCCCGCCAGAACACCGGTTTATCAGGCTGTATCACCGGGTTCTGGCAGGTCATTTCAACTCATCCCTTGTTGCGTTTGCAGCTGTGAAAGAGGTCCAGCGCCGGCTGGTATTCCGTGCTGGTAATGCCGAGCAAGCCTAGCACCGAATGAAACATGTAGTCATGGCTCAGGTCCGGCTGGTCTTGCCTGGCCGCCAGGCACGTGCGATCGACGCCGGCGTCTTCCAGGGTCGAGTGGCCAAACCACATCACCATCGGCACATGGGTCTGGGCCGTCGGTGCGATGGCGTACGGCGCGGCGTGCAGGTAGATGCCGTTTTCGCCGAGGGACTCGCCGTGGTCCGACACGTAGATCATCGACGCATCGACCTTGTCCTGGTTGCGCTTGAGCAGTTCGATGGTCTGGGACAGGAAGTGATCGGTGTAAAGAATAGTGTTGTCGTAGACGTTTTTCAGCTCGTCGGAGGTGCAGCTGCCCAACTGATTGGTGTGGCAGACGGGCGTGAAGCGTTCGAGCGTCTTGGGGTAGCGATCGTAGTATTCCGGGCCGTGGCTGCCATCGGAATGGAGCACGATGATGGTGTTGTCCTGCAGCGAGTCGATGTATTCCTGCAAGCCCACCAGCAGGGATTCGTCGAGGCAGTTCTTGCCATCACAGAACGGGCTCGGCTGGTTTTTCGGGATATCGCTGTGGGGCACGCGCAGGCAGGTGCCTTTGCAGTCGCTGTTGTTATCGAGCCACAGCACTTTCAGACCGGCGCGCTGAAGCATGTCCAGCAGACCCTCGTAGGTCTTGCCCTTTTTGTCGCTGTAATCGGTGCGCGGAAACTTCGAAAACATGCACGGCACTGACACGGCGGTGGAGGTACCGCACGAGGCCACGTGGGTGAAGTTGAGAATGTCCTGCTTCTTCAGTTCCGGGTTGGTTTCCCGCCCGTAACCGTTGAGGGAGAAGTGGTCGGCCCGTGCCGTTTCACCGACAACGAAGATCATCAGGCTCTTTTTCGGCCGCTGTTGTGCCTGGGGGCTGAGCGCCGCGTCGGCGCCGACGGTCTGGATTTTCAGCGTCTCTTTGATGGCGACGGTCTGCTTGGTCAGCTTGCCGATGGCGTAAATGTAATTGGTCGGGTTGATGAAGTGGGTGAGCTTGTCTTCATCGCGAAAGATCGGCGCATAGGTCGAGTAGAAGGGGCCGACGGCAGCGGCGATCACCAGCAAACAGCCGATGCAGACAAGCACTTTGTTGACCAGCCCGGGCAGCACGCGGCGGTAGGTCACCGGCACCCACCAGATCAGCGCGATCGGCAGCACGCCGAGCAGGCCCAGGTAGAGAAACAGCTTGCCGCTCAACAGGGCCTCGGCCTCGCCGGGATTGGTCTCCAGCACGTTCTGCATCATCGTCGTGTCGATGCTGATGCCGTAGGTGTTCATGAAATACGCGGCGCCGGCCGAGCACAGCGCCACCAGACTCAGCGCCGGCTTGAGCGTCGGGCGAAACGAAAAGGGTGTGAGCAGCAGGGTGATTGCGGCCCACAGCAGGAAGGCAAATGACACATAGAACGCGATGGCTTTGACGCCCTGCAATTGCGCCAGATCAACCAGTGCGCGCCAGGTCGCCAAGTTGTAGAACACCACCAGACACAGGGAAAACAGCATCACCAGACGAGTAGACGTGACCGGTTTGACCATCGGATTCATTTCCATATAAGGGGCCGCGCAGTGCCTGGGGTGCGGGTGCAACAGGCATTTCCATCCGTGGGGCCGAGACGTCAGACTGAGTCAGTCAATGGCTGCCGGGAGGGGAGGCGGGACAGACCGCGCGGAGTTTTCCAAAACGATTGTGAAGGCTTTGTGAAATCCCCGAGCCGCTGATTTCCGGGGCATGAAAAGCAGTTTTGCAGGCCGGGGTGGGCTTGCGACTTATTGCTGTCACTGCCCGGCGATGACCCTGTCCACCGTGCCGTCCTGTTTGAGTCGGGCGAAGGCGGCGGTGATTCGTTGCACCGTCTCGTCCGGGGTGCTGGCGCTGAGGGCGACGTACAGACCTTTGGACAGTTCGTCGAGGGTGAAGACGCTTTCCAGGTCCTCGAAGGCAATGTGCAGATCGGCGCATTGTTCCCGCGCCTCGCGCTCGGGCATGGGAATCAGCTCGACCTGGCCGCTGATGAGTTTGCGCAGGTTGTCGAGGTTATTGGCCGACACAACCATCCTGCTGAACCCCTTGCCTTCCAGGTATTGCTGGCGCGAATCGTCGCGCACCACGCCGACGGTGTAATGACTGGCGTCCTGCAAGTCCTTGACCCGCACATCGCCGCGCTTGCGCAGTTTGTAGAACGACGGCATGACGTGTTCCAGCTCGCCGACCCACTTGAACAGCCCTTCGCGCGCACTGCTGCGGATCATCGGGTAGATCAGCACGTTCGCTTCCAGCTGCGCGATGTCGTAGGCCCGCGCCCAGGGGTACAGCGCCATGTGGTAATCGGTGATGCCGGCGTTGGCGAGGGTCAGCTCGACCACTTCACTGGCGACCCCGACCACCTTGTCGCCGTCGAGTGCGCTGTAGGAGGAGTCTTCGGTCACCACTTGCAACGTCGCGGCGCCAGCGTTCAGGCACACGAAAAACATCAAGAAAGTGACCAGAACGCTGCACTGACGATGAATTGTTCCCATGGCATTCCTCTCGGTTCAGATCACACAGCGGTCCCGGCCCTGGCTTTTCGCCCGGTACAGCGCCCGGTCGGCACTCTGCAGCAGTTGATCGAAGTGCTCCATGTTCGCCGGGTCGAGCTCGGCCACGCCGATGCTCAAGGTCACGAAAGGCGAGACCGGTGAAGCGCTGTGTACCAGTTGTTGCCGGGCCAGCAGCCCGCGCAGGCGATCGGCCGAGGCCAGTGCCTGTTGCTCATCCTGGCCCGGCAGCAGCACGGCGAACTCTTCGCCGCCGAGCCGCGCCACCAGTTCGCCGGAGCGCGAAAACAGCGCGCTCATGGCCAGCGCCACGTCGCGCAGGCATTGATCGCCCCGGGCATGGCCGTAGGTGTCGTTGTAAAGCTTGAAGAAATCGATGTCGCACATCAGCACCGACAGCGGCTGGCGATGACGCAAGGCGCGGTTGAATTCCAGCTCCTTGAGCTCGTCGAAATGCCGGCGGTTGGCCAGGCCCGTGAGCGGATCGAAGCGGGTCAGCGCTTCCAGTCGCGTATTGGCGGCCTTGAGCTGTGCGGTGCGCTGCTCGACCAGTTCGGCGAGCTGGTCGCGGCTGGCGGCGAGGGTGACTTCATCGCGCGCCTGACGCTCCAGGTGCGCGGCCAGTTTGTCCTGCAGGTCATTGACGCCCGCTTCGAGCAGGTCGAGTTCGTCGCCGGCCTTGCCGCGTCGCTCAAGCGTCAGGTGCGTCTTGAGGTTGAGCGGTGTCAGGTGTTCGAGGTGGCGGGCAATGCGCCGCACGTGCAGGGTCACCGAGCGGTTGAACATCCCCATGATCAGCCCGGCGAGCGCCAGGGACTGGATGATCTGGGTGAGCATGATGACCGCGACTTCTTTCCACAGGCGTCTCCACAGCAGGCTCTCGTCGCCTTCGATGGTCAGCTCGCCGACCACCTCGCTGGCGCCGGGGTAGGGCGCAATCGTCAGCTGCCGATGCAACGCCGGGGCGAGGATCGAGCCGGTGTGGCCGGGGTGTTGGTGTTCCAGAATCTCGGGGGCGCGACCGGGCCGCAGGATCGTCAGCTGAACCCGGCCCACCGGCGCCGCCGTGGCCACGCTGTCGATCTGGGTCTGCAGCGCCTGATCATCCATCTCCCACACGGCTTTTGACAGCGTGCCCTGGAACACCTGATCGATCAGGCTCAGCTCGGCGTTCATGTTCGCCAGATTGGTGTTCCAGGCGAACCAGGTGCGCACCAGCACCGTTGCGGCGGTGAACAGCATGCAGAACGCCAGCGTCGCCAGCACCAGACGCCGTGCCAGCGAACCGTTGCGCTGTCCGGTGCGCTGCCCGTTGCGAGGGTCCGGGCGGGTGTCGCCGGGCGGGTCGGAAGGGGTGTCGAACGGCATGCTCATTGCCACTTGCGCGCGATGGCGTCGTAGGTGCCGTTGGCGCGAATGGTCTCAAGGGCTTTCTGAAACAGCTGCACCGTGGCGTCGGGCGTGCCGATGCTGAACGCCATGTTGAAGCCGCCGGCTTCTTCCAGCTCTTTTATGCGCAGGGATTGCACCAGCGTCCGGGTGGGGTCATCGCCGACCTGCCGGGCGAGGTAGTAAGCGTTGAGCTCGTCGGAAATCCACAGGTCGACATGGCCGGTCTGCAGCTTCTGGTAATTGAATTCGTAGCGGTTGCTCGATTGCAGCTGATGGCCGATCTCGAACGCGCGCGCCATCAGGTACTGCTCGCCGACGTCTTCGTTGACCGTCGCGGTTTGCCAGTCTCTCGCATCGTCCACGCTCAGCAGCGAGACGGGATGGCTGGCAGACGAATACAGAAACCAGCGCGACGCGGCGATGGTGCCGACCCACTTGAACAGCCGCTCGCGCTCGGCGGTGCGGGTGATGGAGTAGATCAACACATTGGGCGTGTGCAGCGCCAGGTCATAGGCCCGCGCCCAGGGCATGGATTGAATGGAGGCCTGCACATTGACCTCCTTCAACACCGCCTGGACCACCTCGGTGCTCATGCCGGTGAGCCCCCCGTCGCGGGTCATGTTATAGGGCGGGAGTTCTTCGGTGACCACATGGATCTCGACACGGGCCGCGTTCGAGTTAATCGATTCAGCTCCCGACGCGCCAGAGCCCACGCACAACAACAGCGCCACACAGAGTGCGCTGCCCAGTGTGTGAATGAGCGAATGGAATGTCATCGATAACTACCTCATGGGGTGCAGAAGCGACAGATTCCGGGCCGTGAACACCCCGGCACAACCGTCACCGACTGCCTTGCACACCGGGATATC
This sequence comes from Pseudomonas sp. PS02290, assembly GCF_029960075.1. Classification (NCBI taxonomy): domain Bacteria; kingdom Pseudomonadati; phylum Pseudomonadota; class Gammaproteobacteria; order Pseudomonadales; family Pseudomonadaceae; genus Pseudomonas; species Pseudomonas sp. PS02290. Next base: position 643 of record NZ_JASCOY010000132.1, on the reverse strand, counting down.
GGCTGAATAATCCGTCACTTGAGACGGCATCCTGCCGGTCATCCTAACAGCTTGAATGGACGAGGCCGGGTTCCCCGACAGCCGCGGACAACTTCACACAAACTCCCTGATCGCCAGACCAGGCACATCGCGCGCCAGCCACCGACCTCCACTGCCCGGACTGGCCTTTTCCCGGCTGAAGCCGGTCCCACTAAAAAGCTGCGGGCAGTCCAAAAATGCCGGCGCCTGCGATGGCCTCTTCCCGGCTAAAGCCGGTCCTACAAGAACACCGCGTGCAGTCAGTGGGACCGGCTTTAGCCGGGAATGCACGCGGAGCGTCCCAGGATGCATCCCCATGCAGAGCGTGGGGACGATCATCCACGGCACCGCATTCCCCCGTAGGACCGGCTTCAGCCGGGAAGCCGTTGATCTGCTGTTGATCTGCTTTTGATCTGCTTTTGATCTGCTTTTGATCTCGCTTTTGATCTTCGTACACAAAAGGTCCAGACACCGCCCAACGCGACTTTGGTGCAGGCCGAACGCAGACGACGCGGAGTGGGCCGAGCGGCATGGATGCCGCGAGAGCGCCGCTAGGACATGGATGTCCGTTCGGCGCGGGCCCACGGAGCGTCGTCGGAGAGAGGGAACCCTGACGAAGGAAGGG